>JAJZEN010000005.1 GCA_021828545.1 Actinomycetes bacterium | reverse complement strand
CCGATCATCGACATCAGGAGTTCAACATTGCGAAGGCGTCACGCCGCCGGTTTCGAGGAATCGTGAGTTGAACAAACGCAACCAACTGCTCCCCCCTACGACTCCGCCGTGCATGACTGCCGATGAGTACCTACGCAGTCATTCCGCCGCTCGATTCAGCGCGTCAAGAGATAACCCGAGGGTGTCTCGCGGTAGATGTCACAGAACTTCCGCTAGTAATAGGTGGACGACGCCAAGGCCCACCGGGCAATTGACGCCATTTTCAAGGGTCAAAAGCACGGACAGCCAATCACAACCAACGTCCGACGTACCTCCACGGGTTGACATTGTGACTTTCGATCATGGGCACGACGAACCTTGACCGCACACCAGAGCGGTCCTGCCGTCACGCACGTCACTTTAAATGCTCTCACGAATCGCCTCAAAGGCGACTATGGCAAGTCAACCCGAATTCGGGTCATCGAAACTCAGATAGCGCGAACGTTCTGCGCTTCTTCGCCCTTTTTGCCCGGTGCCACGTCGAATTCGACGCGCTGGCCCTCTTCGAGGCTCTTGTAACCGTCGCTCTGAATGTTGGAGAAATGCACAAAAACGTCGTCACCCTGCTCACGCGAGATGAAGCCGAAACCCTTTTCTGCATTGAAAAACTTCACTGTACCTTGTGCCACGAATACTCAATCCTCTAGGCGACAGACCAACCATTTCGGCCTTCTCGCTACTCCAAACTGTAGTCGGCCGCGACCGGTGCGCGAGGGGTTGTTTGTAAATATCCTTCTCAGCCCCTCACGACAGCCAAATTCGAGGCCCTTTTGTGATACCTCAATCATCGAGGACTGGGGCGATGGGTCCCGTCGGCGTGTTCCAACGTTCCACGAGGAGGGATTCGATAACCTCCGAGTGATCAAGGAGTGGCCGTAGACACATGAGTGGACCCCAGGCGGCCCCATCGGCGCCCGGTCGCCACGGGCGTGCACAACCCTTGTTGACCCCTGACGGAGCGCGATGTATCGTGAAACCCTTCATTTCGTTGTGGTCGCGTCTAGGGAAGTTGCCGGAGGCTCGAGATGGAACCCGAAGTCGCCACGACCACGTTGCGCACCGCCGGTTTCATTGCCGCCAAGGAAGTTGCGCCGCCGTTATTCAAGTCCGTACTCGGCGACGCGTGCTCACCGCGCAACGCGCGCGACGCCTGACTGGCGTACCACTAGCCCGGATCACGGGAACGACGAATTTCTCGACCACACTATCCAGGCGCACACGGGTGCGTTCGTTCCTCGTTGGCAGTGCGAGCCGTTGGCGCGCTGCGCCGCGTGCTTCATCAGCGGCGGCGGTGTCGCTATCGACCTCTTCATCGGATCGGAGGTCATCGCGAGGGTGGTCATGAAACTTTCTCGACCCGCCAATCACGTCACCGCTTGAGAACTCGACCCTCGCGCCGTCACGTGTGCGCACCAATGATGTCGAGAACTGCGAGAGTGATCCCTTTGCCCCCATGGCGACCGAGAACCGCTCACACTGTGATGTCGTTGTCGGGGTTGTACCGTACATCTCCAAACCGAATTTGCGGTTCTTGGCGTGCGACACTCTCCACTTCGAGTCCACCTTGTGCGACCACGATGGACTTGACGGGATCTAAATACTTCGCCGCGTCATCGAGGAGGCACGTCGTTTCTTGCGCCCCGGTGGCGTCGTGCTCCTTGAACTCAGGGGTGAGGAGACGAATGAACCGGGACGCGATCATGTCCGCCATGGTGTCAACTCATTGATGTCCACCTCAACGACGAAGACGAGTTCCGAGCTATCGTGGCTCATCGCGCGATACGCAACGTGTGAGTGCGCTCCGGACTCGTCGCGTGGCGATGAGGGGAACTTCAAACGAACTCTCTTCGTCATTGACGCCCAGAGTGGCGTCGCGCGGAGCGAAGTTTCCTCTCTAGGCGGGAACTCGGAAGCGAACGGAGCGCTGCGACAGGGGAGAAACGGACGGGAACGAGCACGTCGACCCCTCGCTTCGCGTCGGCCACCAGGACCACGTCAAGGGAGTGAGGCCGGCGTCACCATTACGCTCGTCGGATACGGCCATTACCGGTGTCCCTGTTGTGGCGAGGCGCGCAAGCGGCCACCAAGCTGGCCGAGGCCGACGCACTGCAGGGCGGAAAAGGGCTCTTCGCGATATTGACCACAAGATACCGGAAGACACCGGAGCCGTCACCCGGTACTTTCATGAGTATGCGTAACGTTATGGCACTCAAGAGCATCTTTATCGGCACAACAATTGTCTCGATCGGTACGCTGAACGAAGATGAGTCGGTGAATCTCGCCCCCATGTCTTCGGCTCGGTGGCTCGACGTGACTGGCACCTTAGGAATTGGTACTCGTGATCGCACCTTCGCCAATTTGCGACGAGAGGGGGAGTTCATCCTCAATCTCGTTACTGTCGACCAAACGGTGGCGGTCGACCGACGTGCGCGGACGACGGATGCGGATTCCGCTGCGGACTACACAGTGGCGATGGGTTTTCGCCGCGAAAGGAACAAGTTTGAAGAGGCGGAGTTGACCGCCATCGCCCCGGACCTAGTGCGACGGACGCGCGTGGTGCAATTCGCCACACAATTGGGGGCAAAGGTCAGAGCGATCCATTCGATAGGCGCACGCGAGGACAACTCGGTCCACATGGAAGCAGAGGCCGTCCGCGTACCCGTGGAAGAAGGACGACTTGATACGGGGTTTCGCCACCACATCTCTCCTGAACGCTGGCGACCGCTGAACATTAGATTGCGGAACTCCTACGACCTCGGCAATGGAGTTCACGATTCTCGACTCGCCCAGGTGTTGTGATGAACTTGAGCGCAGCGACGACCTCAGACGCCCTTGAGGAGGAGTGCTGGCGCGCCGTCCTCGAACGTTCGCAGAGCCACGACGGCAAGTTCCTCTACGCGGTCCGGACCACGGGAGTCTATTGTCGACCTTCGTGCCCATCTCGACGGCCACTTCGCCACAACATCGAGTACTTTAGCGACCCACAGCAGGCGCGCGAGGGCGGATATCGGGCGTGTCGCCGATGCCTACCGGACTCGAGTACCGCCGGCGCAACCCCGTGGGTCGTGACGCTGTGCCGACGATTGGAGCAGCCCGGAAGCGTCCCGCCGCTCCGCGAGCTGGCCCGACTCGTCGGACTCAGTCCGTCTCACGTCCAGCGAACCTTCACCCGGGAAGTGGGAGTAAGTCCTCACCAGTACGGTAGAGCCCGACGGTTGGAACGCCTACGCACCGAGTTGCGAAACGGACCCGACGTCACGTCGGCCGTGTTCAATGCTGGGTTTGACTCGAACAGCGTGGCGTACATTCAGGCAAAATCAGGTCTTGGCATGACCCCGCGCCGCTGGCGAGACGGCGGACGTGGCGAAGAGATCTACTACGCGATACTTGTCTCGAATCTCGGTACCATTCTCGTCGCGGCGACCAAAGTTGGTCTCGTCGCGGTGCGGTTCGGTGAAGAGGCGCAGTTGATCAGTGATCTGCACGATGAATTCCCTTCAGCGAGTCTTCGACGCGACGACGATTTGCTCGCTCCACAATCGCGCACCGTGTTGGCCGCCACATGGGGCGTCGCGAACCCGCCATTGCTTCCACTAGATATTGCTGCGACGTCCTTTCAGGCGCGGGTGTGGAGCGCACTTCAAGTTATTCCCCTTGGAGAGACGCGCTCCTACGCCGACGTCGCGATGATGATTGGCGAACCGACGGCAATTCGTGCCGTGGCGAGAGCGTGCGCCAGCAATCCGGTCGCCCTAGTGATTCCGTGTCATCGGGTCGTGCGTTCCGATGGTTCGCTAGCGGGATATCGCTGGGGACTGGAGACAAAGATGGCGCTGCTCGAAGTCGAGGGCGCGCCGCCGCATCCGCGTGCGAATCAGTGACGACGTTTAAGACCAACCACTCCGCCCTCGCGTGGCGAGTGTCGTTCGTTCTGCTCGGTGCGATTTGGGGGTGTTCGTTCTGGTGGATCAAACTCGGGTTGCGCGCGATGTCGCCAGTGGACGTCGCCTTCGCGCGACTCCTCCTCGGTGCGATGACCCTACTCTTGATCGCCGCCATCACTGGTACAGCACTCCCCCGACCGCGAAGAACGTGGCGACACCTCTTCGTCCTCGCAGCGCTGTTGAACAGCGCACCCTTCACCCTGTTCTCCTACGGTGAAACCCGCATTTCGGCGGTACTGGCGGGTTTGATCAACGCGTGCACTCCGCTCACTACATTGATCGTCGCACTCTTCATCCTGCGACAGGAGTCTTTTCGTCCCGTGGTCACCGCAGGACTCGGCATCGGACTCCTCGGTGTATTGATCGTCATCGGAACCTGGAATGGTTTCGGGGCGAGTCAACTGCTGGGCATTGGCGCATGCCTCGGTGCCGTCATCTGTTACGGATTTGGTTTCTCCTACGCCCGAACCCACTTGAGCAAACTCCCCGACAAACCAGTCGCCCTCGCCGCAGGTCAAGTCCTATGCGGGACCGTGCAGTTGCTGCCCTTCTCCCTCGCGTTCGGCCACCTCCACGTTCATCGTCCGTTGTCCTCGCTACTGGCACTCAGTGCGTTAGGAGTACTCGGCACGGGTATCGCCTACATTCTCAACTTCGACATCGTGCGACACGCTCCAGCAACCGTCGCCAGTAGTGTCACGTACCTCACGCCGGCGTTCGCGGTCATCGTCGGTATCGCATTTCTCGGCGAATCCTTGAGTTGGAACGAGCCAGTCGGCGCACTGCTCATCCTCGTCGGAGTCGCTTTCGCCCAGGGCCGCTTCCGACGACGGCCACGTCGTCGCGCGAGCGTCGATAACCTGGACCTGTAGACGACCGAGGTCTCGAACTTCAGACGCCAGCGAGGCGCTCAGTCAATGACGTTCCATCAGTCACCTACGCCCGACGGGCGAGAATTTCAATGACGTCGTCCTACATCAGTATTTCCAAAAACAACTCGTGAACGCCAGCGCACTGCGTTCAGACCTCTTCGATTCGCCGTAGTCGATCGGATCGATTGATCACGCGATTCGCTATTGGAGACGGCTTCGTTACCGACCATCGACGACGACATGGCTGTCCATGGTGAACAAGCCAACCGAACCGTCTCTCCGCCCTCGATGACGTCGTAACCCTCGCCTTCGATGATGGGTTGTCTACTGATGTGACACCGCTACGCAAGACTTCGGAGCAATGAACTTGAGTGAGTGGGCCAACCTCCAGGGGATACATCCCCAGACCGCCTATC
>JAJZEN010000042.1 GCA_021828545.1 Actinomycetes bacterium | reverse complement strand
CGTGTGCGAGCGGGCGAGCTTCTCGAGGATCTCTCGCTGACCTACATCCATCACCAGCGGCGGCGTCGCGGGGCGCATGCCCCATGATACCACAATCACCATCTAATTACGAGACACTACACTAGTTGGGACATCGTCGTTGATCTCTACGCAGAGGAGTTGTGGGTCGGTCGTTCAAGATCGCGTCGTCAGCTTCGCCGAATTGCGATGCGGCGAAGAGTACCTGAGTCGGGCTCTGGGTGTTGAGCGCCGACTATGAGTCTCGCTAGCAAGACGAACGTTCTCAGTTGGCCAACAACGGGCCGCGACACCACACCTTCGTCGTTTCGATCGCGCCCGCACCGGTCAACGGCTTGAAGCGTGAGATGGTTCGTGTTCCGCGTACCCGTTGCTGGGTGAACATTGTCGCGAACGCGACCGACACGGCCGGACTTGGCGACCAACCAGGACGTGGTATTCGGCGGGTGTGAATCGCTCGCCGCGTCGCGGAAACCGTCATTATCGATGGTCGCTGAGCGCGTGGCTGCATCGTTTCGCCAATCGGGTCCGCATCCCGATCACGATTGAAGTCGTTCACGCGATGGGGTTTACCCATCAATTTTGAAGGAACTCCTGACAAACACTGGGATTCGCAGTAACGTTATCGTCATCGGACCGAGGGTTCTTCGTAACTCGGAACGTTGTTTCTTGATACGGTGTCGGCTTCGTTAAAGATAATTTACTCGGTTACTGGGGTGACGTTGGCGTTCAAGAAGAGTGAGAAGGGCCATCGGCCCGCTGGTGCGGACGCGAACCCGCGTGCGGCTGGCGCTGCCGGTGCGGAAGTGGCGCCGTTTGACGCCACTCCTCAGAAGGGTCGACTGGGCGACATCTTGATCGCGTCAGAGCAGATCACCCCCCAACAACTCGAGGAGGCCCTGCGAGCTCAGCGCTCGACGGGCGCCAAGCTCGGGCAGATTCTCGTTGCCAGTGGCGCGATCGAAGAGCGCTCGCTCACCGAGGCACTGTCAACGATGTTCAACCTTCCGGTCGTCAACCTGCACCGCGAGGACGTGAGCCCCGAGGTCCTGCCACTCATCGCGGAGGAGTTCGCGCGAGAGCACATGGTCGTGCCGGTAAAGCTCATTGGCGATGAACTCCTCGTGGCTTCGGCCGAACCTACCTCGGAACTTCGTGAGGAGATCTCGCGCCGGACGGGACGAACCGTGCGGCTGCAAATCGCCTCGCTCACTGACGTGCGATGGGCGATCGACAGCAATTACCGGGCGATCAGTGGTGTCGACGAACTCGTGCAGGTCTTTCAGGTTATCGACGAAGCTCGCCGCCGCGGTACCGACGCCCCTGCCGCCCCTGAGATCGTCGCCGATGACGCCCCGATCGTCCAGGTAGTGGATCGGATTCTCACCCAGGCCATGCGTGATCGCGCTTCTGACGTCCACATCGAGCCGTCTGACCAGGTAGTACGCGTGCGATTCCGTATCGACGGGGCATTGAACCAGATCCTGGAACTGCCAGCGTCGATGGGACCGGGGCTGATCAGCCGAATCAAGATCATGGCCGAGATGAACATCGTGGAGCGACGCCGACCTCAGGACGGACAGTTGACCGTGACGATCGACGGTAAGGAAGTTGACGTTCGCGTCTCGACGGTCGCCACCATCATGGGCGAGAAGTGCGTGCTGCGGATCCTCGACAAGACTCGATCGGTGTTGCGGCTCGCAGACCTTGGCATGCCCGACGACACCCACGCCGCCTACGCCAAACTCGTGCGTGCCCCTTTTGGCATGGTGCTCTGCGCTGGACCGACCGGTAGCGGAAAGACGACGACCCTTTACGCGACGGTGAGTGAGATCGGCAATTCGCGGATGAATGTTATGACCATCGAGGACCCGGTCGAGTACGTCTTTCCGTCGATCAACCAAATACAGACCAACGATACGGCGGGCCTCACCTTCGCAACCGGTCTGAAGTCGATCCTGCGTCAGGATCCTGACGTCATCTTGGTCGGCGAGGTTCGCGACGTCGAGACGACCAGGGTGGCCGTGCAGTCAGCACTAACCGGGCACTTCGTCATCTCCTCAATGCACGCCACCGACTCAGTTTCAGCCTTGCACCGACTGCTCGACATGGGCATCGAGTCCTTCCTCGTCGCCTCGTCAGTGCTGGCGGTGGTTGGTCAACGGCTCCTGCGGCGCATCTGCACCTCGTGCATTACGACCTACACCCCGACTGACGAGGAGATGATCTTCTACGAGGAGAGCGGTGGAGTGGCTAAGGACGTGTACTACCACGGCGCCGGCTGTAACTTCTGCAGTCACACGGGCTACCAGGACCGAATCGGAATCTATGAGTTGCTGGTGATGTCGCCCGAGATCCGGCGACTGGTCGTCGGGTGGGCTACGCAAGAAGAGCTGCGCGCGCTCGCGGTAAAGCAAGGCATGCGCACGCTACGCCAGGAAGCGCTCAATCTCGTCGCCCAGGACGTCACCACCATCGCCGAAGTGATCAGGAGTGTGTACACGCTATGACCGATCAACCAATCAGTTCCGGCAATGATCATTCGACGAAGGATAAGGCGCACAAGGCCGCCGCGAAAGCGGACGCTCGGCTCGCGAAGGCCGTGGAGAAGCGCAAGAAGGCCGATTCCAAACGCGTGAAGGCCCACGCGCTGCCCATGAAGCGATTTAAGTTTGTCGCCCTCGACGACCACGGCAAGACCGTCACGGGTGTCGAGAAGGCGACGACGAGCGGCGCGGTGCACATGGCGTTGATGCAGCGCGACCTTCAGCCGAGTGAAGTTTCCGAGAAGCGAAGCATTCTGCACTTTGAGATCACCAAGAAAATGGTTCCGCGCAAAGAAGTCATGAACTTCTCTCGTCAGCTCGCGGTATTCATGCGCGCCGGCATTCCGATCATGGAATCCCTCGAGGTCATCTTGGAGGAGACGACGGGCAAGATGATGCGCGTCGTGCTGATTGACATGGTGGACTCGCTACGGAACGGTGACACTTTCGCCGCTGCGGCGTCGGCCCACCCCGAAGCGTTCCCCAGTTACTACGTGGGCATCCTCGAGTCGGCAGAACTGACGGGCAACCTCGACGATGTGCTAAATCAGTTGGCCGACTACATGGATCGTGACTTGAAGGCTCGCGCGAAAGTCACCTCCGCTCTGATCTACCCGGCAGTGGTGGCCGTGATGTCAGTGGTGACCGTGGTGATTCTCACCGTCGTCGTGCTGCCACGATTCGTTGTGTTCTTCAAGACCTTGAACGCCAAACTGCCGCTACCAACTCGCATGATGCTGAACTTCTCTGGTTACATGACCCGGTGGTGGTACGTGCTCATCGCGGTCATCTTGATCCTGGTGGGTGGTTTCATCACGATGCGGCGGACCAAGTCGGGTCGCGCCCTGCTCGACTCGTGGATATTGCGAATCCCAGTCGTCGGTGACATCACTCGAACATCGATCCTCGAGCGGACGTTGCGCATTCTGTCGTCGATGCTTCGCGCGGGCGTCGACCTGCCCCGATCGATGGCGGTGACCGCCGAAGCGGCGAACAACGATGTCTACCGCCACGCGCTCGACACCGTCCGTGACGCGATGATGGAGGGTCAGGGACTGGCGACGCCACTCGCGCGCACCGGGCTGTTCCCAGGCGCCGCGCGTCAGATGCTTCGCGTGGGGGAGGAGACGGGGACCCTCGACCAACAACTCGAAGTCGCGGCGGCCTATTACGGTCGGGAACTGGAGACCAAGGTTGACCATGCGACGTCCCTGTTCGAACCGGCAATTATCGTGGTCATGGGTGTGGTCGTCGGTTTCGTTGCTGTCGCGTTGATATCGGCTATGTACGGTATCTACAATCAGGTCCAGGTGCACTAGAACTTCTAGATTGAAAATCTATTACTGAGGGGAGGTTGCACCGTGGAGTCACGCCGAGTAGTGAATGTGCCGTACCGGGCGCACCTTCGTGACGGTGCGCGTCCGACCTTCGGATCGCAGAGGTCGCAGCAGGGATTCACCCTGATCGAGTTGTTGGTCGTGGTGACCATCCTCCCACTCATCGTTGGCGCGTTGGCGCTTGGTATCGTGACGGTCTTTTCCCAGCAGTCCACGATCACCGGTCGTCTGTCGGGTTCAACCGATCTACAGACGATGAATGCGACGTTCATCCGCGACGTCGAAAGTGCGCAGTCCCTGACCAATCAGTCCACCCCGCAGGCGTGTGGTGCGTCGGGGACCCAGCTCTTGGGACTCTCGTGGAGCAGCGGTCAGACGAATGTCTCCTACGTCGAGGTACCCGTCTCGTCGAACGCCAACGCCGCGACGGGCTTCACCGAACAGATCCAGCGGCTCTACTGTATCGATGGTAGTCCGACACCCGTATCGGTGATGGTCGTCTCGGCGGACGCATCCCAGACTCTCCAGCAGGCGCCGACCATCTGCCTCGGCAACGTGTCGACCGGCTCGTGCACGGCGCCGTCGACGTATCCTGTGTCAGCGTCGGACGTTGCCCAGGTGACCTTCTCGGTGTACGTGCCCGTGAGTACATCCACTTCCCCATTCGTAATGGTCGCCTCGCCGCGCCAGGGCAGCGGTGGCGTTATTTCAAACGGGCCGAACCTGTCTACGCCGTTGCTACTCACGTCGACGCAGTGTGGCACCGTATTGACCGTGAACAACGGGGGCCAACTGTGGATCAACGTGGGTGGAAAGAAGGGGAACGGCGTACTCACGGTCGCGTCGCCGTGCGCGGGCACGAACGCCATTGCTCACTCGGGCGACTCCGGCCGCGGGAGCATTTGCGTTTCGGCGGTCATTTCGGGCTCGCTGCCGCTTGGCAGTTTTTCGAATCCGCCAGGCGTCTGTCCCGCGACCACGCCAATCACGCCAAAGTGGTATTACAGGACTGTCTTTGTCAACCCCTTCGCGAATCTTCAGGCTCCTCCGACGACCGGACTCTCCCCAGGAACGTGCATCGTCAACAAATACTTCTCGTCCGGCTACACCTGCAGCGCTGGTTCCTATACGATGCTCAGTGCTGCGAAGCCGTCGTTCACCGGTGGTCAAACGACGTACACGTACGCGAATGGTGCATTGCCCAGTTTCCCAAACAACTCCAGCGTTCAATTCACCAGCGGCGCGTACAGTTTCGGCGTTCCCGTCATTTTTCCCAACGGCACGACGGCGACCTTCGAACTGGGAACCTACGCCTTTCTCGCAACGGGAAACGCCCTTGACGTCACGGCGAACAACGGCGCTTCTATCACTGGCAACAGCGT
>JAJZEN010000107.1 GCA_021828545.1 Actinomycetes bacterium | reverse complement strand
GTCACATCAGTTGGCAACCCTCTCACGAGGGTGGATGAGTACAAGTGGGGAAGAATCGGCCCTGCGTCGCAGCGCCTCCGCCAGGAATTGAAGTGCAAATCATGGCCGGTGCGAAAGCACCGACCATTCCGTTGGAATCGCAATGGTGTTCAGAGTCTGGTCACGCCATGTACTGCGGAAAGCTCGGTGAAGCCAAACGATTCAGGAAACTCAAGATGTTCGGCCTTTGTTGGAAGACCCTTTATCGGTCGCCACCGTTGGCGTCGCCGGGTACATCAATGTACATTCTGAACTGGACGGCCATCGCGACCTTCGCGGCTACCATCTTGGCGGCTGCTACTTCCTACCTCGCCTCGGAGATCCGGGTGATGGCGTAAGAGGCTCAGCACGCAAGCGAACGTGGCGGAGTACGCCGTCGGATGTCCACCGGTGCGCGCATAAATCCTTACCACGAAAGTTGGACATCCCGTCGTTGCACGTGGGCCCTTCGTTAAAGTTCCCCCGTCGCGTAGAGCGAAATCCTTGACGTGGGCTCGAACTTCGTACTGCGGTGGGAGACTCTGACCGCGCCATCGACCTGAATTTGGTCGCTGGATTTGGCTAAGGGGCCGTCCAGCTCACCGGAGTTGCCGAGCTTCGGGGACGACAAGTTCTTGCGAGACACGAGCACCCCACCACGACCGATGGTGATCACTCCGCTCGAGTAAAAAGCCCTCTTTGATGATCAGAGGGTATGGCGGGACTCCAGTGCACATTTCTTCTGGTCGAAGAGTCTCCACGACACTGCGACAGTAGGTAGTTATGCTACAATTATGGCATGAGTAGGGTACGAGTCAGCACGACAGTTGACGGCGATCTCTTGGAAAGTGCCCGGCGACTTCGCGTGGGCGTCAATGACGCGAAACTTCTTGACGAGGCGTTGAGTGCACTGGTCGCCGTCAATCGCACGGGCGAGATTGACGCCGCCTACGCGGCCTATGACGATTACCCCATTGACGAGTCAGATGCGTGGGGCAATTTGAATGAGTTTCGTGTTCGCGCGGCCTCGTCGTGAGTTTGGTACCCGAACGGGGGGAGCTTTGGTGGTGCGAGTTGCCGGAAATACAGAAACGACCCGTGATCGTATTGTCGCGCAATGCGGCCATTCCGCGGCTACGGCGATCACTGATTGCACCTTGCACGACGACTGTTCGTCACCTACCAAGCGAAGTGGTGCTTGAGCCCGGGGACGACCCGATCGGTCGTCGTTGTGCGGTGAACTTGGATTCCGTCGAAAGTATCGCAATCTCCCATTTGGTGGAGAGAATCGGCCGCCTCAGCGATGAACGGATGCGCCAAATTTGTGGTGCGCTGAGGATCGCGCTCGACTGCGGGCAGTGAACTGTTCGAGAGCCAACGAGAGTTCCTCGGCCGACGTCCTTTTTGACACTCGAGATACGACCATCGTCCTATCTCTCGCGCATCCTTTATCAGCCCCAGCGGGGCGTTCGGGTCTCATTCAGTCCTTGATCGACGGTGCCGCCGTCGCAGTAACGTGACTGGGGCCCGGAGTCGCGGCTGCGTACTCAGAGAGGTTGATCTGGGAAGTCGGACGGCGAGCGATCGCCCCTGGACCATTGGGTTCGCTAGCCCAAAGTGCATCGGTGGTTCTGAGTGGCACCCACGCCGTGGATCAGTGCGAAGATGGGAACTCGACCTCTCCCATTACGCGCGTCCGTAGACGGGAATTGCCGCACCCGACACCAATGCAGCGGCGTCAGAAATGAGGAATGCAATCACCTCAGCGATCTGCGACGCGCGAGGCCATGTGCTGAAGTCCGCGGTGGGCATCGAGGCGCGATTCAGCGGAGTATCGATAATGCTGGGCATGACGCAGTTGACTGTTATCGAATCGTCGCGCACCTCGGCCGCCGTCGCCTCGACGAGTCGAACAACGGCTAACTTGCTCACACTGTAGGCGAATCCGTCGCGACCATTCTGGGTCGCGACGCGGCTCGAGGTGTGGACAATCCGACCACCGAGGCCGCTGGGCGCCATGCCCCGCACCGCGTGTTTGGTGATTGTCGCCGCGGTCATGAGGTTCAACTCCAGTTGCCGACGCAGCACAGCAAGATCCAGGTCGGCGACGGCCTGAGCGCCGGTGTACCCACCAATCAGGTTCACCACCGCCCAGGGGGCGGCATCGAGCGAATCGAAGAACGACGCCACTGATTGCTCGTCGAGGGCGTCGACGGTGGTGTAGTTCGCCCCGGACTGGCTGTCCGACGACGTTGGAGAGTTGGCGGCGGCGATCACCCTCGCTCCCTCGGCGAGCGCGCGCTCCACGACTGCACCTCCGAGGGCGCCCGTTCCTCCGAAGACAATCACCAATCGATTTGTGAGCAAACCCTGCGTCATCTGCCTAACCCGTCTCCCTCTAGAGTCCGTCGGCGCCGACGGTCCGCCGTCAACGGAGCATAAGGGTTGACGGGTGGCGGTTGACCGTGACGTCGCCACGCGCCGGCCCGGGATTGACGACCACCCCGAAGTGACCGCAACACGACACCCGAGAGACGACCTCCGCCACGACGTCGACGCAACCGGAGCGTGGGGGGGCGCCAGCGTTCGCCGCCAGTTGCTCGCGCGGCGGATCTCGCCGTCGCACAGCGTCATGAGGATCCCACGACCCAAGCGGTCGATCTCGCTGGACACCAAAATGAGCGGACCGGACCTCCGAGGGGCCCGTCTTCTCAGGCCGGGTCCTCCACGATCGAGGTTTCGAGTCTTAACGTCACGAGGTCACGGCGCGAACGAAAGTCCGAAGGTCTCGTCGTCGAGGGGTCGTCGTTGGATTTCAAGGGGCGAGGCCCGCGCGTCGTTCGAGAGATCCAGAAACTGACGAAGCCGAATCCACGCTCCTCGTGCTGCAGCGAGCCCCAACCGACGTGCGTTCACCACATTGCGGTGGACGACCCGAGGGACGACCCCGAATCGTCGTTGATCGCGGCATCGGCGGACCGTGTCGTGCGTGCCCCGGCACGGCCTTCGTGCCTGAGGATGCGGGTGTGCCAGGTCCACTCCCGGCCCTAGGACGTTTCGTGGCGCCAACTGCGCCATAGCGCCGCGTAACTGCCGTTGAGCGACAAAAGTTCGTCGTGGCTTCCGAGTTCGGTGATTCGTCCCTCTTCCATGACGCAGACTCGATCAGCGTCGTGGGCCGTGTGGAGGCGATGGGCAATGGCGATCACCGTGCGTCCCTCGAGGACCGCCGAGAGGGAACGCTCGAGGTGTCGAGCCGCGCGCGGGTCCAGGAGAGCCGTCGCCTCGTCCAGGATCAGCGTGTGGGGATTGGCGAGTACTATTCGCGCCAGGGCGACCTGTTGCGCCTGTGCGGGGCTCAGGTCGTGTCCTGTCGTCCCCAACTCAGTGTTAAGACCTTCGGGTAAGTGACGTACCCAGGCGAGCGCATCGACCGCGTCGAGGGCCGAGCAGACCTCCTCCTCGCTCGCGTCGGGTTGGGCGAGGGCCACGTTGTCACGCACCGTTCCGAGAAAGATGTGGTGCTCCTGGGTGACCAACAATACGTGACGACGCAGCGTCGTCAGCGGCAAGTCGCTCAGGGTCGCGCCACCGAGGGTGACGGTGCCCGCCCGCGGAACGTCCGTGCCCGCGAGTAGGCGCCCGAGTGTGGATTTCCCCGCTCCCGAAGGCCCAACAATGGCGAGACGTTCACCGGGTCGAATCACCAACGACACGTCGTTGACGACGTCGCGGCCCTCCCCGTAGGCGTAGCGGACGTTGTGGAGGCGTAACTCCTCGTCCGCCGGCTCGGGACCGGTGAGTGGACGGCTGTCGTGGACCCCGGAGACGCCCACGAGTCGGGCGAGGGAGGATTGTCCCATTTGTAATTCGTCCAGCCACGACACGAGCCGATCCAGCGGGTCGTTGATCTGCACGACGTAGAGGGTGACGGTGGTGGCGGCGCCTACGCTGAGCACGTGGTGGAGCACGAGCAGACCACTCCAGCCCAGCGTGGCAGCCACCGCGAGGGCGAACGCGCTTTCAGAGATCGGGAACCAGACCATGCGCATGAGGAGCGTGTACATCTCGGCGTAAAAGTTCTCGCGTAGATTGGCCTCAATGCGCCGATTCTGTCGGTCGCCCAACTGGAGCGCGTCTATGGTGCGAGCGCCTTCAGCGGTTTCTGCCACCGTGCCCGCCAAGCTGGCGTAGCTGATCCGTTCGCGGCGATAGCCCGGCGTAGCGTAGCGAAGGTAGTAGCGCGTGGCGAAGAACAAGATGGGTAGCGAGACGAGACTGGCCAGTGACGCGAGCGGGCTCACCAGCACCATTGCGGCGAAGGTCAGAAGGGTCTGGATGATCGCGACGAGCCACTCCGGTAGCGCGAAACGCACGGTGCGCGACATGGCTTCGACATCGCTGGTGGTGCGGCTCAGCAGATCGCCGGTGCCGGCATTCTCCACCACCAGGAGCGGCAAATTGAGGACGCTGAGGAGGAAAGAACCGCGCAGTTCCGCGAAGACTCGTTCGCCCAGGATGTAGCTGCGGCGACGCGCCAAGAACGACAAGACGCCGTACGCCAGCGATGAACTCGCCAGGACGTCGAGGAGGTCGACGATGCGGTTGCTCGTGAGTGCGTGCGACGTCGCGTCATTGGTCAAAAGTCCAATCACGTACGCGGGAACGAGGGCGGCGACCGCCGCGAGGGCGTAGAGACTCAGCATCAGCGCGAGCGAACCGCGATGACGCACCATCAGGGTGCGCGCGTACGCCCGGACTTCGGCGAAGGTGGCGATGGGCAGGGTGCTCATGACTCGTCCGTTCGCAGCACGATGCGTCGATAGTCAGCGCACTGCGCGACGAGATCGTTATGGGTGCCGTGGGTGACCGCGCGGCCCTCGTGGAGCAAGTACACCTCGTCGGTCGTCTCCAATAACAAGGGACTACTCGTGACGAGTACCGTGCACTGTCCGTCGCGCATGAGGCGTAGGCGTTGCGCGATGCGTTCCTCGGTGTGTGCGTCCACCGCGGAGGTCGGCTCGACCAGTATCAAGACGTCAGCGTGGGTGAGGAGCGCACGCGCCAGGACCACTCGTTGGCGCTGTCCACCGGAGAAGCCACGCCCACGCTCCTCGACCCGGGCATCGAGTCCCCCCGCGAGCAGCTCAAGGATGTCCGTTGCGCTGGCCGCGTGAAGGGCCACGGTGATGGCCGCCTCATCACGATCGTCGTGCGGCGTCAACTCCTCGCGAAGTTGTCCTGAGAACAGCCGAGGTTCGATCTCGCTCACCACGACGTGGCGTCTCGTCTCGGAGAGGGCGAATTCTTCCAGCGGTGCGCCGTCGAGGGTGACGCCGCGCATATCGGCACTGAAACGACCCAGTCGTTCCACTAGTGGTACGACGTCCGCGCTGTCGGCACTTACGATCCCCACCAGCCGGCCGTCGCGCAGCGTGACGCCACTTCGTTCGTCGCGGAGTTCGGTGAAGCCGTCGGGCCATTGGTACCGCGTCGCACCGTCGCGCACCGTGGGTACGGTGCGCACAATGCGCAGCACCTTGTTGGCCCCGACGTAGGCGCGAGTGACCGAGATCACGTACTCGATTGCGGTGCGCAGTGGTGTGGTCAAGAAAGTGGTGTAGCCGAAGAAGGAGACGAGCTGGCCCGCTTGCAGTTGTCCGTTCATCACGTCGTGGGCGCCGATGAACGTGACGATGACGGTGAGCACGGCGGGGAGCAGGACCTGACCCGACTCGAGTCCGGCTTGTGGCGTGGCGATTCTTACTCCCGTCAGTCGAACTCTCTCGTTCTGACGCTGGTAATTGGCGTAGAAGACGTCTTCGCCGCCCACGCCGCGAAGGATGCGCAAGCCGGTCACCGTGTCGGACGCCTGGGCCGCCAATCGACCCGCTGCTTCGCGCTGGGCGGCCTGAGCACGGTGAAGGGGGCGCATCAACGGGATGGTCAGGCACGTCAGCAGGGGAACCCCGACGAGGACGATGAGTCCGAGTTGCACTGAGGTGCCGAGGAGAATGAACGAGACGACGAGCCAGGACACGATCGACCCGGCGAAGCGAGCGGACGAGTCAAAGGTGCCACCCACGCGCATGGCGTCGGCCATCACCGTGTTGACGATGTCGCCTGCGGGGATCTCGTCGGTGAGGGCGTCGCCGGTCGCAGTGATGTGGCGCCCGATGATGTGGCTCGTACGAAAGGCGGCGTGCATCCAGTTCGTCACGGCGAGTTGGTGACGCAAGGAACCGCACAGGGCTTGGACAATTCCCAGCACCATCACGAGCGCGACCCAGGTCAGCAAGGCGCGTGGGCTGTGATGGACCAGTCCGGCGTCGATGGCCTCGCCCACCGCGGCCCACACCAGCGCCTGGGACACCATCCACCCGATGCCGAAGACGGCGTTGAGCGACAGCAGTCCGCGTTGTTGACGAGCGAGCCACGCGAGGTAGTGCGAGGGCGAGCGAGTGGGCGGGGTGCCGGGATTCGCGTCGGGGAGTTCTCGGTACGGCAGATGCGGCATGGCAGTCCTTTGGAGCTGGCGTTGGTGGATAGTGATGATTTCGGCGACGGGGGCGGTTCTGTTGTTCTTGGTAGGTGGCCACCCGGTACTTGGCGCCGAGTGTTGCGCCTGGACGGGCTCCACGAGGGTCCTACGTGGTCGGGCGGCGCAGACTCTTTCGTTCCGCCCCCGGTCGTGGACGTCGATTCCTCCGCTTCGTGCACTCGCGTGTTGCGAGCACGGACCACAGAGGACTCCTCGCGACGTCATCGCGGTGGCCCACAGCGCGGTGGCGGCGTCAACTGAACATTTCTCCAGCCTAGGTCTCCGAGGCGCCGCGCACAATGGTGAAATTGCCGCACCGCCTCGCGAGTCCGCGTCGTTGGCGACCCGTGGGGCCGTCGTCGTCGGCGGTGAGTGGGTTCAGGTGGCGTGAACGTGCGCGCGACGCCGCGTCGTCAGCGTGTCTCGTCGGCGTCCCAGTCCCGCGCGCCTAGGGTTTCGAGCGCCGAGTCGAGGCGGTCGATACCGCGCGAGTCGGGTACCGCGATACGAGTGACGTTGGGCCAACCGAAACTGGCACAGTCCCGTACCACGATCCCCAGTGGTGCGAGTTGCTCTCGAAGACCCCCCCGTTCGACGAGTACCCAATTCGCGTCCGAGGGTCGAACTCGTAGTCCGTGAGAGGAGAGCACGCCACGCAACTGCTCTCGCCAGAGTCGGATCTGCTCGCAGTGGGCCGCGATGTTGACACCGGCGAGGAGGTCCTCCAGCGCCGCCGCGGCGAGTCCGTTCACGGACCAGTGAGATTGTCGACGGCGCAGGCGCGAAAGGGTGTCGGGATCGGCCAGGACGTAGCCGAGGCGTAGGCCCGGACAGGCCAGCACCTTGGTCAGGGACCCCACCACGATGGACTCATTGTCGCCCCGCGTCCATCGACCCGTCGCTAGGGGGAAGAACGCCTCGTCCCACACCGTCGCTTCCTCGGCCTCGTCCGCGAGGAGACCCGAGGGGCTGTGGGGGTTCGATCGCCACAGGGGTCCACCCGACCGGGGGTGGAGTGCGAATTCTGGTTCACGCACGCGCCCACCCACCAGTGCGGTGACGAGTGTGATCGCCTCGGCGCCCCCGTTGGTGAGGAGGACCCGATCGGGCGAGATGCTCATCGCCGTCGCGAGGACCGCCGTCGCGTCGCTGGGATCGGGGTAACGACCGAGTGCGTCGAGGTGCGCGGCGACGATGGGTCGCGGATCGGGTGCGACGGGATTGAGCGACTGCGAGAGATCGAGTATCGCCCCCAGGGGAATGCCCAGTGCTCGCGCCACGCGCTCGCCGTCCCCACCGTGTGCACCGGCGGCTGGGACCTCACTCATCTCGCTGAACGCCACGACGCGACACCGACCACAACGAGCAACGTGGCCAGAGCGAACGTGACGTCGCGCGAGAGGCGAACCGCACGAGCGATGTCCGAGGGTTCGGGTCGCCGACCGGTCCCCAAGGCCGGTCGGTCCTCGATCCGTTCGCCGTAGCGATTTCGACCACCCAACTCGATTCCCAGCGCCGCCGCGAACGCGGCCTCGGCGACGCCGGCGTTGGGGGAGGGGTGAGCAGGTGCCTGGTCGCGTAGCGCCGTGTATATCCTCGCGGCGCTATGAGGACGCACCGCAGTGACGAGCACGGCCGTGGCGCGCGCCGGGAACCAGTTCGCGACGTCGTCGAGACGCGCGCTGGCCCAGCCGTACCGGACGTAGCGGGCGGAACGATGCCCCACCATTGCGTCCAAGGTATTGAGAGCCCGATAGCCAAGTGCGCCAGGTGCCCCCAGGAACGCGGCCCAAAGAACCGGGGCCACGACCGCGTCGACGGTGTTCTCCGCCACCGACTCCACGGTGGCCCGCGTCATCTCGATCGCGTCGAGCGCGCTGGGGTCACGCCCGACGAGAGAGGGCATGAGCGCGCGTGCGCCCTCGAGGTCGTCCTTCGCGAGCGCGCGGTGCACGTCAGTGGCGGTGTCGGCCAACATTCGTGCGCCCACCGCCACGTACGTGGCCGCCGCAGTCGAACCCAGGATTCTTCCGCTGGCCACGCCCACGAAGGTGCCCACCAGCGCGAAGCCACTGCCGCGCACGCGCGAATCTCGGTAGTTCTGGCGCTCGAGCGTGGACATCAAGCGGCCGAAATGAACGAGCGGATGCCGTGGGGTGCTCGGCTCGCCCAGGCACTGGTCGAGCACGATGCCGATCGCGGCACCCACGGGGCGCCACGAGCGGACCGAAGCGGAGTTCACGACCGACTCGCCCGCGACGAACCGGTCGTGAATCCGACGAGTTCCTTGAGCAATACGGTATCGAGGTGCTCGTCGACGACGTCGGCCAGCAGGTCGAAGGTGTCGTCGAGTGACGCGTCGGGGCGACGTCCCGTGATCGCCTCGAGGATCGACGTATTCTCAAATAGGCCGTGAACGGTGGTGGCGAGGACTGATCCACGACACCACACCAGTGGCGCGACGGCGCAACCGTCGGCCACGACACGGCCGTGACGGATCTCGTACCCATCGGCCTCGATCCCGCGAAGGGCGCCAAATGGCTCGGGCACGTCGCCGAAGTGAACGGTGGTCGACGCAGTGATCTTCACGGGATCGAATTCGGTGACGAGTGGGAGGAGGCCAAGACCGGTGGCCGCGCCCTCGACGTCGTGGGGGTCGTTGAGCTGCGTGCCGAGCATCATGGCGCCGCCGCAGACACCCCAGGTGGTCTTGGACGTCGTCACGCGTTGCGTTAGGGCCGCGGCGATGCCTCGATCGCGGAGCCAGGCGAGGTCGCTGGCGACGTGTTTGGATCCCGGAAGGATCACGAGGTCCCAGGAGCCCACGTCGCGTGCGTCAGTGATCCACTCGACGTGCGCGCACCGCGCGAGAAGGTGGAACTCGTCGAGATTCGAGGCGAAGGGGTAACGAACGATACCCACCCGGAACTCACCCGCGTCGCGTGAGTGAGGGAGGGTCGCGCCCTCCTCGTCGGGCAGACCATGGCTCAACATCGGTACGACGCCACCCCAGCGCAGTCCGGTCAATTCGTGGATCTGCGTGGGCCCGGGTTCGAGAAGCGAGGTGTCCCCACGGAATTTGTTCAAGATGAAGGCCGATAAGCGCTGGCGTGTCGCATCGGGGACGAGGGACCACGTACCAAAGAGGTGAGCGAACGCGCCACCGCGGTCAATGTCCACCACGAGCAGCGCCCTCGCGTCGGCGTACGCGAGGACCCGATTGTTTACTTGATCGGGTAGATTGATCTCCGCGGGGCTTCCCGCGCCTTCGATGAGGACGAGTTCGTGTCGCGAGCGAAGTCGGTCCAGGGACGAACGCATGCTCGGCCACAAGAGTTCGCCGCGTCGGGCCCACGGCACCACGGCTAGATCGGGTCGAACGCGGCCTTCGACGATGACTTGGCTGCGCGTGTCCCCTTCGGGCTTGATCAGCACCGGGTTCATGTCGATCGAGGGTATTTGTCCGGCCGCACGGGCCTGGAGCCACTGCGCGACGCCGATCTCACCGCCGTGGACAACGCGAGCGTTGTTCGACATGTTCTGAGCCTTATACGGCGCTACGTCGATTCCTTGGCGCTGGAACCACCGGGCGAGCGCGGTGACCATGAGGCTCTTACCCGCCGACGAGGTGCAGCCCAGCACCATCATGGGTCGTAACGCGCCGGACGATGTGCTCAACGCTGGTCCACTCGCGCCTCGGCGAAGCGACTCATGTGAGTGTGCAACGTCGCGGCCAGGCCGATGAGGGGAAACGCTAAGGCGGCGCCGCTCGCCTCACCGAGCCGCAGCCGAAGGTTCACCAGCGGCTCGAGCCCCAGTTCGCGCAGAACTCGTTCGTGGGCCGGTTCCGCTGAACAGTGTCCGGCGAAGAGGAAGTCGCGCACCGCTGGTTCTAGGCGCCGCGCCGCGAGCGCGGCCACACCGGTCGCGAATCCGTCGAGAAGCACGGGGCACCTCGACGCGCTCGCGCCCAAGATCGCACCGATGAGGGCCGCAAACTCTAGGCCACCCACTCGACGAACGCACTCCAGGGGGTCATCGCGTGGGGGCGCGTTGATCATCAGCGCACGGTTCACCACGTCGCGCTTGCGTTCGAGACCTTGCGCGTCGAGTCCGGTGCCGCGACCACAGGCATCTTCGACGGGAATGTCGAGCAGCGCGGCCAGGAGAGTTGACGCCACCGTGGTATTGCCCATGCCGATTTCGCCCAGTATCACCACGTCGCACTCCGCGGCCAGTCGTGAGGCCGTCTCGAAACCACTCTCCGTCGCCCGGCGTAGTTCCTCGGTGGTCATGGCTGGTCCCAGGGTAATGTCCGCCGTTCCCGGCGCGACCCGTGCGTCGGTGACCCTCGCGTCGACGGGACGTGCCAGACCCACGTCCACCACGTGGAGGGGCGAATTCAGAGCGCGTGCGAGTACGCCGATGGCGGTGTCACCGCGTGCCGCGGCCGACGCCACCTGGGCGGAGATTTTCGAGGTGAACATACTGACTTCGTGCGCGTTCACGCCGTGGTCCGCGGCGAAGACGAGGATCTGGGGCCGTGGTGAGGTGGGTGGCGGTGCCCCGGTGGCGACCGCCCAACGTTCGAGGAGTGTCTCGAGAACGCCGAGACTTCCGACGGGCTTGACCAGTTCGTCGTGCTCATCGCGAAGTCGAATTCCGGCCAGGGAGTCACCAGGGCGCACCGCGGACGTCAGGACGCGACACCACTCGGGCGGCGTGCGCGAGATGGGCGCACCCGTGCTCGGACCTGGAGGAGACGTGAGCGGGGCCGTGGACGCCGTTGGTACTTCGTACTCGCCCCACTCGTCGAAGAAGATCATTTCCTTTAGGGGGCGCCGAGTACCCCAGCCCGCGGCCTCGAGACCCGGCCGACGGGGACGCTCATCGGGGTAGCCAACGCATAGCCACGCGATGGGCTCGACGTGGGGGGGCAGGTGCAAGAGTTCGCGGAGGTCCTCGTCGCGGTAGAACGAAACCCAGCCGACCCCCACGCCCTCGGCCCGCGCGGCGAGCCACAGATTCTCAATGGCTAGACACGTGCTGAAGACATCGGCGTCGTGTATGGTGTGGCGCCCCAAAGTCTCTTCGTCAGCGTCGCCCCGGTCGCAGCACACCACGATGCTCAAGGGCGCGTCGCGGATTCCCTCGATCTTGAGGGCGAGGAACTCCGTGGAGCGCTCAGGGAAGAACGAGGCCTGAACGAGTCGTTCTCGTTGGGCGATCGCCTGCATCGCGGTCTTCGTGCGCTCGGAGCGAACGACGATGAATCGCCAGGGTTGGCTCAGACCGACGGAAGGCGCTGCGTGCGCCGCGCCCAAGAGACGTTCGACTATGCCTTGGTCCACCGGTGTGGAACGGAATTTTCTGATATCGCGACGTTCCGCGATGCAGCGCCAGACGGCGGCGCGTTCGTCGTCGTCGAATCGCCAGCCGGTGGGATCACTGCGCCGCGCGGCGGCCCGCGAGTCGTCGAAGTCGTCGCGTAGGGCTGGTCGCTCGAAGTGGTCGTTCACTCGTTCTCCTCGTCATCGAGACGTTCGTACCACCGTAAGGTGCTCACGACGCCGCCGCGCTGATCGAGCCGTACGTTCATTGCGCGCAACATTGTGAAGCCGCCCGACGTCTCAAGGATGTTCACGCCGCCGAAGTCCTGATTCAGGCGGAAAACTGCGTGATCGGGCATGGCCAGTACTCGTCCCAAAATCGCCCGGAGGACCCCAGCGTGGGTGTAGACGGCGATCGTTCCCTCAGGGTGACGCGCCCGGAGACGCTCCATCGTGGCCCAGGCGCGGTGTTGGACCACGGCGAAACTCTCACCCTCGGGGAACTCGACGGTCGCCGGCGACGCCATCCACTCGCGATAGACCTCGGGAAACTCGACCTCAATCTCCGCGTAGGTCATACCCTCACACCGCCCGAAGTCGATCTCGTGTAAATCGTCCTCGATTCGTAGTTCGTGGTCAAGGGCGATCGCTAGTGGTTGTGCACTGGCTTTCGCACGGCGTAGGGGGCTCGCGTAGACCGCGTCGATGGCCTCGTGGCGCAGTATTTCCGCCAGCGCGCGAGCGCGACGGGTCCCCAAGGGCGAAAGATCGACGTCCAAAACGCCTTGACAACGGCCACGCATGGCGATCGCCGTCTCGGCGTGACGGATCAGTAGGAGTCGCAACGTCACCTAGCGGCCCCCAATGAGAGCGACCGCGACGACCAGGACCGTCACTTCGCACACCTCGCTGGCGGCACCTAGTGTGTCACCGGTGTAACCCCCGAGCCATCGCCACGTCGAGACGCTCGTCAGCGCCAGGACGACGAGCATGGCCAGGGTCGCCTCGAGTCCGAGGACGCCGGCGACGAGCAGTGCGGTCCCGATCGCCAGCACGACGGCCGTGATGGCGCGCGCGGTCGCGTTGTGCGACAGAGCGGCGCCCAGCCCTCCGTCGGTCCGCGCGTAGGGGAGCAGGGCGGACGACGCCACGGGCACGCATCGCGAGAGGCCACCCGCCAGGGTCGCCACGGTGATCGCACGGTGATCGCCCTCCAGGGCGTCGAACGCGCTGACGCGTAACACGATGTCCACGACGAGGGCCACGGCGCCGTAGGTGCCAATGCTCGATTCGCGCATCACTGCGAGCGCGCGGGTTCGACTCCGCGCACCGAGGCCATCAGCCGTGTCGGCGAGTCCGTCGACGTGCAACGCCCCCGTGAGTGCGATGCCGAAGGCGACGGCGAGCGTCGCCGCCACGAGGTGCGACATGGCGCGGGCCCCGAGGTACGCGACGATGCCCGTCAGGGCTCCGATACCGAGCCCCACGATCGGAAACACCACTGATCCTCGGGCGAGATCCACTCCGGTGAACGTCGCGGACCCGACGACGGGCACACGCGTGAGAAAGGCGACGGCTGCGCCTAGGGCCCGGATGCCTCGGACGACCACACTCCTCGACTCAAGGGGTCGCGTCATCGAGAAATCCCTCGAGCGAGATACCCGGCGCCAACGTCACGGCGCGGCCCGCGACCATCAGCAACATCTGTCCTGCGACGACGGCCCACGAGGCGTTGACGCGTCCGAGCACGTCCACGTAGGTTCGAGCCATGGCGTTGTCGGGAATGACGCCGAGTCCGACCTCGTTGGTCACGACGATGGTATGGCCCTCGCGCTCACTCGCCAGTCGCGCGGCCCGACGCGACCGATGTTCGACTTCGGCGGGGCTAATGGTTTCGAGGGAATTCGCAGTCCACAGGGTCAGGCAGTCGATGATGAGACAATCTTCTTTCGGCACCCGGGCAAGGGCGTTGTCCAGGTCGAGGGGCTCCTCCATGGTCGTCCACGTCGCCGGACGTTCGACGCGATGGCGAGCGATCCTCAGCGCCATGTCCTCGTCACGCGCCTCGGCCGTGGCGAGGAAGTGGACGGGTCGCGGCTGGCGCTGGGCGAGCACGACCGCCGCGTGGGATTTGCCGCTACGAGAACCTCCCGTGATCACGACCAAGGTCACTAGAAATCGATCCCCCGTCGCGCTTTGATGCCCTGGTCAAAGGCGTGGCGCACGTTCACCATCTCCGTCACGGTGTCGGCGATATCAGTCAGCTTTTGGGGAGCCCCCCGTCCGGTCGCGATGATATTGACGTGACGAGGTCGATCGCGCACACTCGACACGACGTCGTCGGTATCGATCCAACCCCACCGCATGGGGTAGGTGATCTCGTCGAGGATGATCAACTGATGTTCGCCGTGCTCGATGGCGGACTTAGCGACCCGCCAGGTGCTCACGGCGAGTTTTTCGCTCGCGTCGAGGTCCTCAGACTCCCAACTGAACCCGTCGCCCCCCTTGAGCCAGTCCACGCCCAGGGTGACGCCGACTTTCTCCTCACCCACTTTCCACTTCCCTGATTTCATGAATTGGACGACACCGACGTCCCAGCCCCGTGCGACGGCTCGCAGCATGGTGCCAAAGGCCGCCGTCGACTTGCCCTTACCGTCGCCGGTGTTGACGATGACGATAGATTCGGCGCGAACCGTGGCGCGTCGGATTTTCTTGGGCTCGTCACGCGTCGGCTCCTCGGAGTTACTCATAGCGTCACCTTTCACTTGGGATGCAACACAGGGGCGACGACTATTTAGTGGGTTCGCCCTCGACGTGCTTCACTTCGCGGGCGATTTGACTGACGAGGTCGACGAGTCGTGGTCCCCACTGCGACGCGATATCGGCGTTGAGTTCGACGACATTACCCTCCTTGACCGCGGCAATATTGCGAAAACCTGGGCGCGTGGCCACGCTCGCGGCCGTCGCGTCACCGGCCAAGAAAATCAGCGACGGATTGGCACTCAAGATGTATTCCGGACTCAATTCGGGGTAGCCGGCGGCGGTCGTGGTCGAATTACCGTCCGCGATATTGATTACACCCATCTTCTTCATGATCGAACCAACGAAAGTGGAACTGGTGAGTGAGTAGTAAGGGTTGTAGGTGATCTCGTAGAAGACCGAGATTCTCTTCTTCGGGTGTGCGGGCACCGAGGCGATCTCGGCGGCGATCGTGCGATTCATCGTCGCCGCGAGGGCGTCGGCGCGCTGAGTGTGACCGGTGAGGGCACCGATTTGACGAATCTGCGCGAGCGCGTTGGCGACCGACGTGGCGGCGTTCTCCTGGACGACTTTGATACCTTGAGCAGCGAGTTTCTGCTGGAAGTCGCTGGGGTCGTACGAGATAATCACCAGGTCTGGTTTGGTCGAGGGATGGTGAGCGCTCACCTTACAGATGCCGAGAATCGCTTCGAGACTGGGCGAGAGGGCGTTGATCTTGTGCCTCTTTGACAGGGCCAACGCGGCGGCGGGATAGTTAGAGTATTCGTCCACCGCCTGGACTTGGCTCCCCGCGCCAATGGCGAAGAGGGTGCTAGTCGCGGTGGGCGAGAGAGACACGATGCATTGGGGTGGCGCCGCACTCGCTCCGACCACGGTGGCTCCCACCAGGGGGAGGGTCAGTGCGCCGAGGGTGAGCACGAGGGTCACTCGAAGGGATGTGAACATGGATATCTCCTTTCCGTCGAAGTGGGTTGGACGACGGACGGATATCCGAACGACCGCTCCTTACCTCGAGAGCTGTCTTTGACTTCTCCTCGCGGTAGGCGACCTGGCTCCGTGAACATCGTTGAACGTCCACTTACAGTTGCGGGACAGCGTTGGAATCTCACCAACTTCGCTGCCACGAGGCACGCTTACCTTACACGCTGGCGAGCGCGCGCGTCGACCGGGCCGTCGTGGTCGTCGTGGCGGCGGTTCGCCGTCGATCACCTCGACGCCGGCGGGTTACATTCTCAAGGTGAACTGGTATCGGGCTCACCTCGCACCGCGACTCATCGACGCGGCGTGCTCTGCGCCCACACTGGCGTCATGGCGCGCCCGCGTCTGTGCGGGGTTGGGGGGCCGAGTTGTGGAACTCGGGTTCGGTTCGGGCCGCAATATTGAGTTCTACCCGGACGACGTTGATGAAGTACTCGCGTTGGAACCTTCGGCACTGGGTCGACGAATGGCGCGTACCCGGATCGCCGCCGCCACGGTTCCTGTCGTGTTCGTGGGCAACGACGCTCGAACAATCCCCTTGGACGACGGGTCGTGTGACGCGGCCTTGACGACGTTCACGCTCTGCAGCATCGACGACGTCGCCCGGGCGCTCGCCGAGGTGCGTCGCGTCCTGCGGCCGGGGGGCGCCCTGCACTTCCTCGAGCACGGCCTTTCTCCCGACGAGACGGTGGCTCGCTGGCAACATCGACTGGATCCCCTCGAGGGGCGACTCGCTGACGGGTGTCACCTCACCCGCGATCCGGTGGCTCTCGTGCGCGACGCGCGATTCGACCTGGAGTGGGTGGAACAGCGGTACGTGCGCGGCCCTCGGCCCTGGACGTACTTCACGATCGGACGAGTCACGGCGCCCATCGGGTGAGACGATACTGGTTTGAAGCACGCGCAGTAGGGGTCGAACCCTCAACCGCACGCGCTCAACGAGTGGGCCGCGCGCCGCGCCGGCTCTCGCCGTAGTGCACGCCACGGCGCGGCCGCGAATTCCTTCGGTGCTACCTCGTCGCGACATTCACGCCGAAGATCTTCGTGGGAAACATCATTGACGTCCGACGATCGGTGCCGCGTCGCCGTGCATGGTGCGTCGGTTGGCCTCGTTCGTGGGGCTGGACCCACACTTTCCAGTGGTGCTAGGGGGCGAAGTGGAAATTCCGCGCCGCAGAGTCGTAGGCCGCGCTAGGGGCGATCGAACGTCGCTCCACCCCTGGAGGCACTGGCGAGCACGACGTGTATCCCCCGGGGCGAAGTTCTGTTCGATCACGCGAACCTCGGCATTAGGAGTGCTGGACTCGCGAACCACGGTGGGCGTGGCGAGCACGGCGGTGCACCTGAGCGTCGTACTGATCGATGCGGGCGTTGAGTTCCCACGTATTCTCGTCGGGGTTGATCGAGAGTCCTTCAGCCACCATTTCGCGGGCGATTAATTCATTGGAATCAATGTCGCCCTGGTCCAGCAACGTGAGCATTTTGGAGAAGGGATTTGATGTCATGTATTCCACTCTGCCGTCATTTTGTCGCAGCGTGTCATCTATTTTGTATATCAAGATGATATCTATCATCTAATATCAAGATGAATCGTGACGACCGGGGTTGGTGCGAGTCATCATTCGGTACGATCTGCGTCGAGCGCCAAAGTGCTCGTCGTGTCGGCGCGGTGGTGATAGTTCCTCACGATGAAGGCGGAGCGCGAGATGGCCTCGACGAGGGCGAGTCCCGCTAGTCCCGTGACGAGCGATTGGGCGAGGGACGACGAGGAGTGCTCGACCGATCCTTGGGCCGTACGAAGTACCACGAGCACGAGGACGAGACCGTACTCCGCACCACTTCGCCGTAGGACGACTGATTTCGTTTCTTTGATCGCGCGCACGAACATGACGCGCGCGCGTGCGTACCCAATCGCTATTCCGATGATCGCGCCCACCATCGCGACGACCACGTGCTGGTGAGAATGCGCGACGAAGTGCCAGATAAAAGGACCGATGATCATGACACTGATGACGGGATCGAGCAGCGTGATCATGAGGGGACGAATCCTCTCGCGTGGCGCCAGCGTCGTGGAACGCGATTGACGTCGACCTTGGCGCACCAACACCGAAATTGTCACGGCCACGCCCACGGTAATGAGCGCGATAATGGGGCTTGAGGACTGCGGCATCGCCCCAGATTACTGAGGGAACGAGGTCCCGGCGCGATCGCAAGGGTGCATGGTGATTTGGGTTAATCGTCACTCTCTGGTCACGCTGGCTCTCAGTAGCATTGGTCGCGGTGCGCGAAAACGTGCGCTGAGACGTAGGTCGGCGTGAACGTTCTTTTTGTAACCCTGGATCAGTTTCGAGCAGATTCGTACGGTGCGGGAGGTCACCCACTCGTGCGTACGCCCGCGCTCGATCGCCTTGCCGCCGACGGCGTCCGAATGGCACGCCACTACTCCCAGGCGGCACCGTGCGCTCCGGGGCGCGCGGCCCTCTACACCGGCACGTACCAGATGAACAATCGGGTGGTCGCCAATGGCGCCCCCCTGGCGGATCGTTTTGACAACATTGCGCGTCTGGCGCGCCGGGCTGGCTACGTCCCCACTCTCTTTGGCTACACGGATCAGGGCGTCGATCCGACGAGCACGACGAGTTCGGACGATCCGCGCCTCGACAGCTACGACGGTATTCTCCCGGGGTTCGCCACGGGCCACTATCTCCCCGAGAGTCAAGAATCGTGGGTGCGTTACCTGCGTGAGCTCGGCTACGACGTGCCCTTTGGTTGGGCGCCCGCCCTCCGGGGTGAATCAGGTCGCCCCGCGGAACATTCGCTGACCGGTTTCTTGACCGGAAAATTCCTTGAGTGGCTGGAGGTCCAGGACCACCAATGGTTCGCTCACGTGAGTTTCTTGCGCCCTCACCCGCCCTACGCGGCGGCGGGTGAGTATTCGCGCATGTACGACCCCGCCGACGTCGACATGCCCCTCGCTCCCGTGGAGGGGCCCCAACGTCACCCACTGCACGAAAGAGCACTGGGCGTCAACCTGAGCGCCGCACCACGCGCAGAAGAGGCCATGCGACAGATTCGCGCCCAGTACTACGGCATGATCTCGGAAGTCGATGACCACCTCGGGCGCATCGTGACCCGACTCGAAGAGCGTGGGGAATACGACGACACCATCATCATCGTCACCTCCGACCACGGTGACCAGTTGGGTGATCACGGTTTGATCGACAAGCTCGGGTTCTTCCCCCAGAGTTATCACGTCGTGGGCATTTGGCGCGATCCGCGCGCGGCGACTCGTGGGCGGGTTCTCGATCACTACACGGAAAATATCGACATCGCCCCGACGTTGGCTGACGCCCTGGGGATTGAGGTACCCGCCCAATTCGATGGCCGCGTGTTAACACCACTCTTCGAGGGTCGCGACGTGGAGTGGCGTACGTCAGCGCATTACGAATGGGACTATCGTAATTTTTTCCTCGGTGGCGCGACCCGGCCGTGGCCCTACGATCGTTCGCTCTCGCGCTACAACCTCAGCGTCGTACTCAATGGGGAGAGCGCGTACGTGCAGTTCGGCGACGGTACCTACCTCTGCTTCGACCTCGCCCAAGATCCGACCTGGCGTACTCCTTGCGACGACCTCGAGCGGATCATGCGCTGCGCCCAAGAGATGCTGGTCTGGCGTCATGAACACATGCCGCGCGACTTCACCGACATGTTGTTGGGTCCCGAGCGGATCGGAAGATGGCCTCGGGAACTGGGACGAAACGTGTGCTGAGCGCGCGGGGAGACAGACGGCGCGCGAGCTTTCGTGACCGTCGTGTGATTGTTTCGTGACGTTAGATCACTAGTACGTCACTATTCTGTCACAGAGTGGAATTTTTTCCTCTTTCCGTCGCTTGCTCGTCGCAATGAAATCATCTACTTTGAAGTCCGATTGCACGCGCGTACGGTTATATGTTCACATGATCACAAATCACACATCATCACGGCGTGCGCGTAGCGCACGCCTCATCGCCGCGGCCCTCGGGTCGACGGTGGCCGTAGCATCCCTATCCCTAGTGAGCGTCAGTGCGGCGACGGCGCACTCGATTCCGACACTCTTGTTGTACACCGCGCAGGGCTACGGTGACAAAGTGGCGGCTGCCTTCAACGCCACGAATCCTGGTTTCAAAGTTGTTCCCTACGATGACTCCACCGGTCCGCTCCTGGCCAAGATCGACGCCGAAATGGCGGCGGGCAGTCCTAAGTGGGGAATGTTCTGGGTTGACGGCGCCACGCCCTTCGCCGCGCTGGACTCCCAGGGGTACCTGTTGCACAACATCGTCGCCAAGGGCACGGCGTTCAATGGCGCCGGTATGACGAACCTTCCCAAGGACCAGAGTTTCGCTCCGACCGGAGTGACCGTGGTGGGATCACTGTGCTACGACTCAGTGGCCACCAAGGGTATCAAGTTGCCGACGACCTTCGCGGGACTCACAAGTGTGCCCAAGGGTACACTCGGGATGAACAACCCGACGCAGTCGGGACCGATGTATCCGCTGATCGCGGGCATCATGGCGCACATGGCGGGCTTCACTTCCACGATGACCCCTTCGAAGGCCCAGGTCAACGTCGCCATCAAGAAGGGTGAGGCGTACTTCATGAAGTTGAAGAACGATGGTCTTCAGGTACACGACACCAACGGACCGACGCTAGGTGCCATGGAATCAAATCCCGCGAC
>JAJZEN010000030.1 GCA_021828545.1 Actinomycetes bacterium | reverse complement strand
GTCCCATTTACCCGACATGACTTGCTTGGACAGCGGGGGACGGTCGTAGGGGGCGTGGGGCTCTTCACCGAGGAGCGTGAGGTGGCCCGTGAAGTTAAGCGCGCGCAGTTCCACGCAGGTTCGCCACCCGGCGAGACCCGCGCCGACCACCACCACGTGATCGCTGGGTTCGAGCGCCATCACCCGAAGTGGTCCAGCCACTCGGCCGCACTGCGCGGCACCAGCACCACGTTCTTCTTGCGGACCTCACCCAGGGTCGCGAAGGGTTCGGGCGAATAGAAGTGGCCCGGGAAGAGCAGGGTCTCGTCGGGCAAGTCAGCCAGACGTCGCTGTAGTGAGAGGTACATCTCGCCGGGGTCCGCGGTCGGCAGATCGGTGCGTCCACATCCGTCGATGAAGAGCGTGTCGCCGCTCATCAGACGGCCCTCGACGTAGAGGCATTGACTGCCGGGCGTGTGGCCCGGCGTGTGGAGCAAGGTGACCGGTATCGCGCCCACCCACAGGACCTCACCGGGCTGGTGCGCGACGACGGGCGGCGAGCCCACCCCGGTACCTCGAGTGACCCAGGTCGCCTCGCTCGCCTGCACGTGGATGGGCACGTCGACCACCCGCGAGAGTTCGGCGATGCCCGACACCCGATGACCCAGTAGATCGCCGCCGATGTGATCGGCGTGGTAATGCGTCGCGACGACACCGATCAGGTTCACGTCGTCGGCGGCGAGCAGGGCCAGGAGTTCCTCGGGCGCGTACGCCGGGTCCACGAGGAGCACCTCCCTCGTCGCGGCGTCGCCCACCACGTAGGTGAAATTCGCCATCTGTCGCGCGAGCGAGTTCTCCACGGCGAAGTCTCGGCCGGAGAGCAACTGGCGAAAATACAGCGGATCACTCACCGTTGGCGACCCGCGCGATTCGGGGGGCGAGCTCCTCCACCTTGGCCATGGTCGCCACGAGGCGCGCCTCGAGTCCCTCGATGATCTGGGTCGCGCGCTCGAGCTTGACGAAGAGGTCATCGACCGAGACCTCGCCCTGATCGAAGGACGCCACGATGGCGTTGAGCTCCTCGGCCTCGTCGTTCCAGTTACCACTCATGGGCTGTCTCCATTCCTTGTTCGTATCCTCACCCCGAGGTGCCCGTCACTGATCCTCACGTTCACGTCCTCGTCGACGGCGACGTCACTGAGCCGGCGCACCGTCGTCCCGTCGGCGCGGATCACCAGTGACCACCCCTCGGCCAGTCGCCGCGCGGGGTCGTAGGCACTGATGAGTTGACGCGATGTCGCCAGCGACGTCGTCGCGGCCTCCAGCAGGTGACGGGTGTGCAACCAGAGGCGCTCTCGACGTGCGTCGAGCGAGCGCTCCTCACCGCGCAGGCGGTCACGCACGGCGAAGATCATCGTCCGGCGTCGCTCGCGGACGAATTCGGTCGCTTCCTCCATCACCGCCTCGAGCGAGATACTCAGTCGCTGGGCCGGCGCGCGCACGTAGCGCTGGTCCCAGGCACTCACGCGCGTCACGAGTTCCTCACCCAGCTTGGTGGGCGTAATCGCTCGCGTGTGCGCCACCAGGTCGGCGACGGATTCGTCGCCGGTGTGACCAATCCCGGTCCACACCGGGGTGGCGGCCCCGGCGATCGCGCGCGCCACGCGCTCGTCGTCGAAGCAGGCGAGGTCCCCCTTGGAGCCGCCGCCGCGCACAATGGCGATGACGTCCAGGGCCTCGCGGTCGAGGGCGGCCAGAGCGGCCACGATCTGCGCGGGGGCCTGATCGCCCTGGACGAGCGTGGTGACCAGACGTACGTCGAAGGAGTAGCCACTGGCCAGGAGTTGGCCGGTGAAGTCGTGAAAACCCTCGGTCCCGGGACTGGCCACGAGGCCCACCCGCAGGGCGACGGGCGACATGGCGACGGCCTTGTTGGTCTCGAGGAGGCCCTCGGCACCCAGTCGCGCCACCAGCTCGGCCCGGCGGCGCGCCACGTCGCCGAGTAAACCTTGGGCGTCGACGGCGGTCACGGTGAAGCCGATCTTTCCTTGGGGGGCGTACACGTCGACGTACCCGAAGAGGTTGACGATCACGCCCGGCGTGAGGGCGACACCCTCGTCGGCGAGTCGCCGCTTCAGGGGCCCCCACACCGACGTCCAGCAGTGCGCGTTGAGGACGGGACGCTTGGCGTCGGACGACCGGGTCCCCGCGTCGACGAGATCGACGTAGAGGTGTCCCTTTTCGAACACCTTGGCGATCTCGCCGCGCACCCAGCGCGGCTGGCGTCGCCCGAAGGCCGACTCGAGGTGGGAGGTGATCAACTCGTAGAACTCCCCGACCTCCAACACCGGCCCGGTCGAGACCACGTCATCTGCAATCACGTTGCGAGGCTAGTAGCCGCCGCGGCTGCGGGCGGACAGTTGTGGGGGAAAATATCCTGTGCCAGACTAGAGAGGGATAGTGAGTCGACCGGGTGGCCGCACCGATCGGCAACGAGGAGTGAGGAAAGTCGGGGCTCCATAGGGCAGGGTGCTCGCGAAACGTGAGTCGCGGTGACGTGCAGGACAGTGCCACAGAGAACAGACCGCCGATGGCCCCGCGAGGGGATCAGGTGAGGGTGAAACGGTGCGGTAAGAGCGCACCAGCATCCCGGGTGACCGGGGTGGCTCGGCAAACCCCACCCGGAGCAAGATCAAACATGGGAGCGTGGCCCGCGAGTCTTCTTGGAGACATCCCAAGGTAGGTCGCTCAGATGGATGGCCACCCCACCTCGTACGAGGTGGACAGAACCCCGCTTACAGATCGACTCACTATCCTCTCGTCTCGTAGTTGGCGTACGACTCCGTGAGTCCTGCGACGACGTCGGCCGAGCAGCCGCGGCCCTAGCGCACTATTGTGAAGGAAAATCGTCGCCATATTGGGGGGATCCGATGAGCAGCGTACGCGTCCTAGTGGGCACTCGAAAGGGTGCATTCATCTTGAGGTCGGACGGGACGAGGAAGTCCTGGGACGTCGAGGGACCCCTCTTCGGTGGTTGGGAGATCTACCACCTCAAGGGCTCGCCCGCCGATCCCCAACGCCTCTACGCATCGCAGTCCACCAGTTGGTTCGGGCAACTGATTCAACGTTCCGACGACGGTGGAGCTACCTGGAACCCCGTGGGTAATGACTTCGCCTACGACGGCGTGCCCGGCACTCACCAGTGGTACGACGGCACTCCACACCCCTGGGAATTCGCTCGGGTCTGGCACCTCGAGCCCTCCCTCGACGATCCCGACACGGTCTACGCCGGCGTCGAGGACGCCGCGCTCTTTCGTTCGAGCGACGCGGGTCAGTCGTGGTGTGAGGTGTCGGGCCTACGTCGCCACACCACGGGTCCGAACTGGCAGCCCGGGGCGGGGGGTATGTGCCTGCACGCCATCATGCTCAGTCGCGCTCATCCCCAGCGCATGGTCGTGGCGATCTCGGCGGCGGGGGCCTTTCGCACCGACGACGCTGGGGTGACGTGGCGACCGATCAATCGCGGGCTGCGTTCCGAGGGGCTCCCCGACGTCGACGCCGAGGTGGGCCACTGCGTGCACAAGATCGCCGCGCACCCCAGCGCACCCGACGTCTTGTTCATGCAAAAGCACTGGGACGTGATGCGCAGCGACAACGCCGGCGACTCGTGGCGCGAGGTCAGCGGGAACCTCCCCAGCGACTTCGGCTTCGTCATCGACGTGCACGCGCACGAACCCGACACGGTCTACGTACTGCCGATCACCAGCGATTCTCAGCATTTCCCTCCCGAGGGGAAGTTACGCGTGTACCGCAGCCGCACCGGCGGGGACGAGTGGGAGCCTCTCACCAGAGGTCTGCCGCAGAGCAACTGCTACGTCGACGTCCTGCGCGACGCGATGGCGGTCGATTCACTCGACGCCTGCGGGGTCTACTTCGGCACTACGGGGGGTCAGGTCTACGTCTCGGCCGACGAGGGAGAGTCGTGGGACGCCATCGTGCGTGACCTGCCGGCGGTCATGTCGGTGGAAGTCCAGACGTTGGCGTGAGTTCGAGCACGGTTCGCGTCGTCCTGCCCGCGCACCTCAAGACGGTCGCGGGCGTCGCGGGCGAAGTGGTGGTGCACCTCGAGGTTCCGGTCACGGCCGCGACGGTGCTCGACGTGCTCGAGGCGACCTATCCCGCACTGCGCGGGACCATACGCGACCCCGCGACCCAACGGCGACGGCCCTTCGTGCGATTCTTCGCCCTCAGCGAGGACGTCTCTCACCAACCCCTCGACGAACCGCTTCCCGCGGACATTGCTCTAGGGACCCAACCCTTCTACATCGTGGGCGCGATGGCGGGCGGCTGAATCTCGGTGTTCACCCCGACGACGCGCGGCGTCAGCCGAAGTTGTCGAGTTGGGACAGGTAACGATTCAGGGCGTTCAACGTCGCCTTGGCCGACGACACCAATTCGGTCTCGGCCTGCGCGATGCCGTGGCGATCCGCTTCATTGGCTCGCGGTCGCAACGTGACGATCACGGGCCAGCCGCGGACCGTCGCGACATTGACCGACCCCACCAGGTAGAAGGGAATCTCGAAGTCCAGTTGACGCAGCGCGTCGAGGGTCGCTTCCGCGCCGCCGATGAGCGGCCCGTTCTCGGATCGACCGACGCCGAGGCGTCCGTTCACGTTCAGGTGCACCTCACAAAATCCATCGTGGGAATTGAACTCCGCGCGCACCAGCACCACGCGACTCGCCTCCTTAGCCTCGCCGCGAGCGACCGATGCGACGGGTTGTATCTCCTCGACGCTCACCGTTGCCTCGGGAAAGTACAGACTCACGATCTGCTTGGCGACCACGCGCACCGGCCCCGCGTCGTCGTTGTGCACGACGAGGGACACGGCGTTCACGTCCCCTCCTTCTGCGTAGCGAAATCCCACGTTGACCACGCCGGGCAGGGCGCGCAACTCGAGTTCGAAATCTTCTTCGGTGGGCGAAATCATCGGTGAATAATACCCCTCTTAGCGTAGAGACGGGCGTCGGCGATGCGCGTCAGTTCCACCGGATCGGTGGAGTCACGCGGCGACGACGCCGTCCCCGTGGTGAATTCAATGGTCTCGCCGGCCTTCGCGACGTTCTCGCGCAGGCGCTCGACGAATCCCATCGCCTCGTGGCCTTCGGCGTTGTTAAGGATCACGGCGAACTCGTCACCGCCGATGCGCGCGGCCAGGTCGCCTTGTCGCACCGCCAAGCGCAGGGCGAAGCCGAAATGACGTAGGACCCGGTCCCCCACGTCGTGGCCCAAACGGTCGTTGACGACCTTGAAATCCTTGAGGTCGATCAGGACCAGCGTGAACGCCCAGCCGTAGCGTGCGGAGCGCACGGTGGAGTTGGTCAGCGCGATATCGAACGTGCGGCGATTGGCGATGGTGGTGAGGGCGTCGTGAGCGGCGGCGAATCGC
>JAJZEN010000099.1 GCA_021828545.1 Actinomycetes bacterium | reverse complement strand
TGCTCGTTGGTCGGCCGACGACACGCGTGCGTAGATGACGGTAGAGCCCAGTTGCGACGGCAACGTTTCAAGATCGCCGACCAGAATCAACCGACCTATCTGACGCGCGGGCACCGGCAACGTTCCCTCTCGGAACCACCGATAGGCGGTCTGGGGATGTATCCCCTGGAGGTTGGCCCACTCACTTACGTTCATTGCTACGCAGTCTTGCGGCGAGGTGTGACATCAGTTGGCAACCCCCCACTTCGATGGGAATTTATGCGGCGCAATCGTGGAGTCGGGGAGGCACGGGAGTCGCGGGAGGATCCACTTCGGTAGTCACCGTGACATCGGCCTGAATGGAACCGTTGGCGGCGTAGTGGTGAACGCTCTTGTCAAATAGATGAGTGACATCGGACCGATAGTCGTCCTCGGTGATGGTGAGACCATTGTCGCTAAAACTCGAGATGAAGAGCGTTTGACCGGGGACCTTGTGAATGGGCGAGAAGTTACCCGAGGTCGTCCATACGCCGCGGTGGGGTGCGAACGCGAAACTCGCCAAAGAAATCGGCTGCGTCTGAGCCCAGCAGTAGTTCCTCGGTGGGCCGATCAGGAGAGCCATCTTCTCCTGAGTGGGCGTGTCGTAGAACTCGAGACCGACATACTTCGCGCACGCGGTGGGTGTCGAGCACTCGGGGGTGACCACCGTGGTCGACCACGTCACGATGCCGTGGACGAGTCGATAGGTGGTGACGGTTGTGGCCCGCACGAAGCCGGCGGGAATCGTCGGCAACGCGGCCTTCACCACGTACGAGAAGGAGGAGGGAGTGGTCACGGCGACCCTACTGTCTTCAAGGAAATACGTATTCGCGCTGGTGTCTTGGAGGACTGGTCGTCCGTTGGTCGCGTGGACGGCCGTGGCGTAGAGGGAAATAGCGCGAGCATTGCCCGAGGCCGTTGGGGCCGCGTCGGCCCCGCTCGGCAGCGCGACGAGGCCGAGGGCACTCAGTACGAGTGCGGTCACGAGAACTCGTCCACTCGATGGAACGTTCGTCACTGCGCCGTCACTGGGGGAAACGAACGTCGTCGCGTGGTACACCAAGGTGAGGCTAGCGGAGTGAAGCGGGTTGACTGGGTCGCGTGGGCGACTCCGCGCTGGTGAGTTTGCGTAGCGGGCGCATCGCCGGAGAGTGCGGTTCCCCACCACGCGAAGCGGGGCTCCTAATGTCATAGCGATGGGAGAGAATTTAGGTCATCCCGATATAGAAAGTTCGTATGACTGAGCGGCTCCTCACTCCTTCCAAGATTACCGCGTGGTTGGGATGCGCGCATTTCCTCAGTTTGAGTAATCGAGTGGAAGCGGGTGAGTTGAATGTCGTGGCGTCGGCTCTAAATTCCTTAGCCGAAATTCTCGTTGACAAGGGAAACCTGCACGAAGCGGCGTGTCTGGACGATTACGAGTCGTTGGGTAAGACGATCTACCAGGTACCCGGACGCAATCGTGGTGAGTCCTTCGGTGAGTGGGTGGCTCGCGTCGGTAATCCGATGGAACTGGGATATGACGTGATTTACCAGATGCCCTTCGTGCACGAGGGGATTCGAGGTATCGCCGACTTCCTCGTACGGTGTGATGAGGTGCCCGGTGAGTTCAATGTCTACGAACCCGTGGACGCCAAGTTGACGCGAACGAAGGGGAAACCCGGACACGTGTTGCAACTGTGCTTCTACGCCGAAGCGATGGAGGCGCTCGTGGGCCGATCGCCGCGTCAGATGCACCTTTGGCTCGGGTCGGGGACGACGCAGACTCTCGTGGTCGAAGAGTTTCTTCCCTACTGGCGACGGCTTCGCCATCAACTGCGCGAGTTGCTCGCGGATACCCCGGTTGACGTCGTAACCCGACCCAAACCCTGTGAGTCGTGCGAGTACTGCGAGTTTCAAGGGCACTGCGAGCATCAGTGGCGTGAGGAGGACTCCCTCGCCTTCGTCGCGAATTCACGCGACGATGAACGTGACGCCCTAGAGGGTGCGGGTATTCGCACGGTGGTCACACTGTCGCATCGAAAGGAGTCGGTGGCGGACTTGCGCGACGAGAAGTTGGTTCGACTCACTCGACAGGCCGCGTTACAGGTCGCGTCGCGCGAGGACCCCGACCTTCCGCCCAGATTCGAATACATTGAACCGAGCGAAGATCCGGTGTATGGTCACGGATTCGAACTCCTACCCGCACCTGACGAGGGGGACGTGTTCTTCGATTTCGAAGGCGATCCCTTCTGGACGCCCCAGAATGAGCTGATGTTCCTCGCGGGGTTGTACTACCGCGACGCGTCGGGGGAGTGGGTGTTCGACGCTCGTTGGGCGCACACTTTGAGCGATCAACAAGAAATGATGAGCGCTCTGGTGAACTTTTTCGCCCAGCGCCGCGTGCAATACCCGGCGATGCACGTCTATCACTACAACCACACTGAACGGTCCACGATTGAACGACTCACCCACGACGTTGACGACGAGAACCTTTTCGCATCATTGGTGGACTCGGGTCTCTTCGTCGACCTCTTCACGGTCACGAAGAACGCAATACGAGTCGGCATCGAGTCTTACGGACTGAAATCTCTCGAACCGCTGGTGGGTTTTTCGCGTCGCGGTGGCATCGAACAAGGGGCTGGGGCGGTCGTCGAATACGAGCAGTGGATGTCGAGCGCGGACGACCAACTGCTGGGCAACATTGCCGCGTACAACAATGACGACGTCGCTTCCACTTTGGCACTGCGCGACTGGCTGGTCGCACACCGACCAGTGGGTTTGCCCTGGCGCGACACCGTGATCGATCAAGAGGCGTATGAACTCGATACTGATGAACTGGTTGAGCGCCTGCACGAAGCGGGGGAAGGGACTCCGGACTACCTACTCGGGGACCTTCTCAACTACTGGCGACGCGAACGCTCCGCCGATGTCACGCCGAAGTACGTGGCGCTCAACGGTGACTACACGATGCTCTACGACAATTTGGATTACCTGACCAACCTGAGCTTCGTGGCGATGCAAGACCCCACCGGGCGCGAAAAGATTCCCAAGATGTTGCTCTCGTGGCCCGAACAAGCCGTCGATCGCGGCATCGCCGCGAAGGATGACGTGCTCTACGCCGGCGTGGGTGTGCAGTACGGCAAGGGTCAGATCGCGAGCATTGACTTCGTACGTCGCGAGGTCGCGATTCGTTGGGGCAGCGTTCAGGAGCACTACGGCGGGACACCGGCGGTTCTGACCAAACATCGCAACTTTCATCCGGGCGCGAAGCTCGGGGCTCTTAAGGACCTGGCACGACAAGTCGTGGATCCGGCGCTACACGGCGACCCGAGTCGTCTCGCGCTGTCGTTGCTCGCGGGGGAGAGGCCGCGGTTCACATCGAGCCACGGTCCCGAGGGAGGGATATTCCGAGACGACCTCGAGTCGATCTATCGCTGGGTTGAGCACCTCGATGAGAGCGTGGTCGCAATTCAGGGTCCCCCCGGTACGGGCAAGACTTACAGCGGATCGCACATCATCCGCCACCTCGTCGGGCGAGGGTTGCGGGTCGGGGTACTGGCGATGAGTCACGGCGCCATCAATAACTTGATGAGCGCGACGATGAGGGTCTTCGAAGAAGGGGGCGAATTGGACCGTCTGCGTGCGTTGCGTTGGGAGGATGAACCGGCCGAGATCGTCGACGGTGTGGTCTACTCGAAGAAGAAGAGCGACTTGTTGTCCGGGGAATTCAATCTCATCGGCGCCACCGCGTGGATGTGGGCAAATGAGGCGATGCGACAAGCGCCGGTGGACGTTCTCGTGGTGGATGAAGCGGGGCAACTCTCCCTGGCGGACGCGCTCGCGGCGGCGAACGGGACGCGCAACATGATACTTCTGGGCGACCCCCTGCAACTGGCCCAAGTGGCCAAGGCCGAGCATCCCGGGGGGTCGGGCGCCAGCGTGCTCGAACACGTATTGGGTGAACACGTGACGGTGCCGGCGAACGAGGGGGTCTTTCTTTCCGAAACCTGGCGGATGCACCCGGACATATGTGAGTTCATCTCTCGCCAGATCTACGAGGGCCGCCTCACCGCGAATAAGAGTTGCGAACAGCAAAGCACCGAATTTGGTACGGGGCTGCGCTGGTTGCGCGCTGAGCACGAAAATCGTTCGACGCAGTCAATGGAGGAGGTGGACATCGTGGTCGGTCACATCACGACGATGTTGGGCACTCCGTGGACGAACAATAAGGGCGTGAGTAAACCGTTGACGCCGCGCGACTTCATGGTGGTGGCGCCCTATAACGATCAAGTCAATTTGATCGCGCGAGCGTGCCAGGCCCGCAGCGATTTGCGCGGCGTTCAGGTGGGCACCGTGGACAAGTTCCAAGGCCGCGAGGCGCCGGTCGTGTTTTTCACTATGACGACATCGTCGGCGCGTGACATGCCGCGTGGCCCAGAGTTCCTCTTCTCCAGGAATCGACTCAACGTGGCCGTCAGCCGCGCTCGATGTCTCGCGTACCTGGTGTGCACCGAGGAACTCTTGAATTCGCGCGCGAAGGACATCGAAGACATGCGCCTTATTGCAACATTGAGCGCATTCGTGGAATACGCCACTAGTCACTGACGAAAATGCGCGTTTCGCTCCGCGAACATCGTGTAAGGTACTCAAGCCGAAAGAGCGTGAACACTCACAATCAGGGCGAACGCGCAACATGTTCGTGAAGATTGTGTGCGGAAATGACATTTCGGTGGTGGGACGCCTGCTACACTGTAAATCCCACCGACAGAGACGGCGGCCGGTTGAATTTGCAACCAGGCAGACCGCGCTGTTAAGGTAGGCATCCCGTCGTTTGGGTAACCAATCGACGGAATCGACGGAGAAATCCTGAGATGGTGTACTTCACACCTCCGAGCTTGCTCGCGTGTGTCGTCGCTCCTTGAAAACGGAAGAACGAGAGCCAAAAGCCAGTACGGGCGACGATGGACGGATCTAACCGGACGCGTCGTTCGTCAAAAGAAGTATGCAGTAGGCCAGAGGAACACCCCGTGTTGCTCTGGTTGTCAGGCGAGTATTAGAGTCACTCGTCTGGCTCTCTGATTCGTAGAGAACTTAGGTTCTCGAAAGATCTTGATGGAGAGTTTGATTCTGGCTCAGAATGAACGCTGGCGGCGTGCTTAACACATGCAAGTCGAACGGACGATTGGAGCTTGCTCCAATCGTTAGTGGCGAACGGGTGAGTAACACGTGAGCAACCTGCCCCGAAGATTGGGATAACACCGGGAAACCGGTGCTAATACTGAATACCTTCCTCATTTCGCATGATGAGAGGAAGAAAGTTTTTTCGCTTCGGGAGGGGCTCGCGGTCCATCAGCTTGTTGGCGGGGTAACGGCCCACCAAGGCTACGACGGATAGCTGGTCTGAGAGGACGATCAGCCACACTGGAACTGAGACACGGTCCAGA
>JAJZEN010000057.1 GCA_021828545.1 Actinomycetes bacterium | reverse complement strand
CTGGACCGAGAAATGGAACGAGGATCCCCAGCCGTTCATCTGGAAGAAGCCCGCCGACGAGATCATCGCCAAGGTCAAGCGAGGGCGAGCCACATTGGCTTCAGTCAAATCAGCGACGGACCACTAGCTGGGCGGTGCGAAATGTGGCACGTTCTTCTCGGTCGACAGATCAACGGAACTCGCCGGGGCCTGCGAACGACGACGTCGCCCCATCAGCGATCAGCCGTTCCTGGAAGGAAATCGTCTCACCACGACGGTCGGCCGTGGCGGCGCGCGCCGGGAGCTCGGACCCACACCAGTCAATTCGACTCATCACCAGGTCGTTCTACGAAGACAAAAACGTGGAGCGCAACCGCGTGAAACTGATCTCGACGACCACGAAGTAGCGGCATCGAGCCCAGACTGGGCTCTTGCGCGCGGACCCGGCGCCAGACGGGCGACTCCTAGGGCGTTGGCGCAGGACCAGTGCCCGCAGCGTTACACGCGCGAGGGTCCCAGGGCTTGAGAGCCGGATTCGTCGCACTTGGTATGCCCAGGTTGGGGTTTGACGCGATGCCGCTGGGGTCGGGAACGGTGGTGGTGGTCGTAGAGGTGGACAACGAAGAACTCGCGGCGAGTTCCACGATCAACGACGCCAATGACGGCACGGAGTGGTACGCCGACGTGTGCGTCGTGGTGGTAGATGTGGTCGTCGATACCGTGGGCTTGAGGGTGAGACCAGTTCCAGTCTGCACCGTGACCAACGCGCCCGGCGTGACCAGCGAGGGGTCGTACCCCATGATGGCGGGACCTTCGATCTGACTCATGACCGACTGTGCCGCTTCGAGACCCGGATTCTTCCAGTCGGTGTGGTCGGGGGGAGGCGTCCCGCCGTACCAGACTACGGTCTCGGTGATGGGTCCGGTGGGGGTGCGATTACCCACCGACGAGACGTCGTACCCCTTTGCCTTCAGCCCCGCGGCGATCGTCCCCGCTTGGTTCGTGATACCCGAACCATTCTCAATCGAGACCTTGAACGTCGAGGGTGCGGGCAGCGCGTGGTTGGTAAAGGGACTCATGTCAATCGAGGCGCCGAAGAGCTGATCAATCAGGCTATAACCCGTGGGCTCAACCGGAAAGACAATCGAACCATAAGAGTAGCCCTCGTACTGATACCCGTTGGGAGAATTCACCCCGACCACGGGGAAGGTTTCTTGGGCGACGTTGGCGATGTTGGTGTGCGCGAACGTTCTCGCGAGCGACACCATGGTTCCCTCAGAGAACCCCGTGTCCACCGTGAGATCCCCCAACACGCTCGACGCGATGCTTTGATCGGTGAGGGGGTTGCCGAGACCGCGCGCGGAGACCTTGGCCGCCAGGACGCGCAGGAACTCGTGCGTTCGACGGATGCGCGCGATGTCCGAGAGGGCCTCGTACGTCCAGTCAACGCGATTCGTCACCGCGGGATTGGTCTGAATTTGCAGGTGACGCGCACGCACCACTTGGAGTGCCCGATATCCATCGAGCAGGAGGCAACCCGGGTGAGGAACGTAGAGGCCCGAATACGCGTCGAAGACCGGCATGGGGAAATACATTCGTACGCCACCCAGTGCGTTGACCACCGCGGCGAAAGTGTCGAAGTTCAGTTCCACGTAGTGGTTGATCGGAATACCGAAGTCTTCCTCGATCGCCGCCACTAATTGGGTGGGGCCTTGGTAGAGCGCCGCGTCAATCTTGTTCGCGCCCGTGGTCCGAGCGTTGGGTACGAAGGTGTCGCGTGGGATCGACAGGAGCGACACCGAGTGCGTCGCCGGGTCAAGATGCACCACCATGTCGATATCACTGTTCACGCCGGTGACGCCCTCCGCACACGTTCCGTACGCTTGATTTTGCACTTTGAGTCCGCACCGCGTCGTCGAACCAATAAGCAAGATGTTGACCGATGAGCCCTCGCTCTGGAGGTGACCAACGTGCTGACGATGGAGCAGTGAGCCGAGGTAGTAGTAGTCGCCCACCACGGCGCCGATTAACAGTACGAGCACCACGCCGAGTGAGATCGCGCCTCGGACCACGATCTTGCGCCGGCGGCTCCGCACCCGCTTCGGACGACGGCGCGACGGTCGGCGCACGCCAGTCTTCTCGTCGATGGCCTGACCGAGCGCGGCCAGGCGGTGCGAATTAGCGAGGCCTGCCGCACGCTGCTCAGCGTTACGCGAACGACTGCGTGAGTCGTCAGAAGGTCCTGAAGGCATCGAGAAATTCTAACATTCGCGCCCTACCCCCGATGAATGGCCTTGGTCCGCAGCGCGCGACAGTGCTCTCAACGGCGCGGCACGGCGCATTGGGCATAAGGTGGCGTCAGCGTCCGTGGCGATTTCCTCGTCGGTTTCGAATCGTTCGGGCGTGGTACGGGCCCAGGGCGCGCGCGCCACGTCAGGAGACGACGATGTCCCAGCGAATCGAGGAGTACGCCGTCATCGGAGACCTCCACACGGCCGCGATCGTCGGAGCCGACGGATCCCTGGACTGGCTCTGTCTGCCGGACTTTGATTCGCCCTCGTGTTTCGCGAAGTTGCTCGGTGACGAGTCCCACGGCTTTTGGAAACTGGCTCCGGCGGGCGAGGCCGTCGCGAGTCGACGGCGTTATCGCGATGATTCACTCGTGCTCGAGACCGAATTCGATACGGCAACCGGCACCGTGCGTATCACTGACTGCATGCCACTGCACGCAACACATCCCTACGTGGTGCGCCTCGTCGAAGGAATCTCGGGCACGGTCGACATGCGCATGGATTTCACTCTGCGTTTTGGCTACGGCGATGACGTCCCGTGGCTAACGTCGTCCGAGGGGCTCCTTCGACTGACCGCGGGCCCCGATGCCGTGGCCCTGTGGCACACGGTCGCGCCGGTCGACGAGGACTTCAGCACCGTCGCGCACTTCACGGTCACGCAGAATCAACGCTACCCCTTCACCCTCGTGTGGCATCCCTCGCACGAGGAACCGCCGGCCCCGCTCGACGCCTACTACGCCGTTCGATTGACGGACGCATTTTGGAAAGATTGGTCGGCGCGGTGCACCTACGAAGGCCCGTGGCGTGACGCCGTCGTACGATCACTCATCACTCTTAAGTCCTTGATCTACGAGCCCACGGGCGGCATCGTCGCGGCGGTGACCACGTCGCTTCCCGAAGCCCTCGGTGGTGAACGCAACTGGGACTACCGATACTGCTGGTTGCGCGACGCGACCCTGACGCTCGAGTCGCTCATGCGAGGCGGTTACTTTGACGAAGCGCTGGCGTGGCGTGACTGGCTGCTCCGCGCCGTCGCGGGAGACCCCTCGCGATTGCAAATCATGTACGGACCGGCGGGAGAACGCCGACTAACGGAATGGGACGCCACCTGGCTCCCAGGTTACGAGGCGTCGCGGCCGGTGCACATCGGCAACGCCGCCTCGGGTCAGTTTCAACTCGACGTCTACGGCGAGGTCATATCAGCCCTGTACGCGTCGGCCCACGCCCAAGGGGTCCAGAGTAAGGCGGTGTGGGAATTGCAGTGCGCCTTGATGGAATTCCTCGAAACGCGATGGACCCAACCCGACGACGGTATCTGGGAGGTACGCGGCCCACGGCGCCACTTCACCCACTCCAAGGTGATGGCCTGGGTGGCCGTCGACCGGGCCATCAAGACCCTCGAGAACTGGCCCGACCTCAGCGGACCTCTGACGAAATGGCGCGCGTTACGCGATCAGATCTTTACCGAAGTGTGTGAGAAGGGCTATAACGAGAAGGTGCACGCCTTCACCCAGTACTACGGCAGTGACCAATTGGATGCGAGTGTCCTCATGATTCCTCTCGTCGGCTTCCTGCCGGCGTCTGATCCGCGCGTCGTCAGTACCGTTGAGGCAATACAACGCGAATTACTTGTCGACGGATTCGTCCTGCGTTACCAGACCGCCGACGACGGGGCGGTCGACGGACTATCCGGACGTGAAGGCGCCTTCCTCGCGTGTTCATTCTGGCTGGTGGACTGTCTCCACATGATCGGGCGCACGCACGACGCCGAGGAGCTCTTTGAGCGACTGCTCGCCGTTCGCAACGATCTCGGACTCCTCTCGGAGGAATACGACGCGCTCGACGGCCGTCTGGTCGGTAACTTCCCTCAGGCGTTCTCGCACGTGTCGTTGGTGAATTCGGCGTATCGACTCACGGGGTTCGACCCGCTGGCCGTCGATCCCGACATGGTCGGTACGGAGGCTCCCAGTGTCGACGACACCAACCTCGCATTGCCCACGGTCCCCACTGCGCCACCGTCCGCGAGTCGAACCTCTCGCGCGAGGAAGCCACGCCATCCGAGGTCCTCGCGGTGAGGCACCGCACCGGGAGACGCGACACGGGAATTTCTTAAGAGAAAGGTGTATTCATGAAGGCTTTGACGGTGATACCGCACCAGGCTGGTTCGGCCGAGTTGAGCGACGTGCCCGAACCACCCGACAGCGATGGTCCGGTCCTGGTGCAGACGCTGGCGGTGGGAATCTGCGGGACCGACCTCGAGATCCTCTCGGGCGCCTATGGTTGGAGCGCCCCGGGCCGTGAGCGACTCACGCTCGGTCACGAATCACTCGGACGCGTGCTGGACGCGCCGGCGGACGCGCCCGTGAGCGCGGGCGACCTCGTGGTGGGCATCGTTCGTCGACCCGACCCGGTCCCGTGCGCCAACTGCGCGGTGTTGGAGTGGGACTATTGCCGCAACGGGCAGTACACCGAACGGGGCATCAAGGAGCACGACGGGTACCTCTCGGAGCGCTATCGCATCACGCCAGACTTCGTCATCAAGGTCGATTCGACACTGGGCGCGCTCGGCGTTCTCTTGGAGCCCACCAGCGTCGTCGCCAAGGCCTGGGAGGACGTGGACCGCATCGGTGGTCGGGCCCATTGGGACCCGGCGACGGTTCTCGTGACGGGGGCGGGTCCCATTGGATTACTCGCGGCGCTGCTGGGCGCCCAACGCGGCCTCGACGTCCACGTGCTTGATCGCATGAGCGACGGAGTCAAACCTGACCTAGTGCGCGCCCTGGGGGCGACGTATCACAGTGGTCCGATCGGCGACATCGGACTCGCACCCGACGTCATCATCGAATGCACGGGAGTCTCCCCCGTCATCCTCGACGCCATGTCCCACATCGGAATCGGTGGAGTCATGTGCTTGACCGGGGTCTCCTCGGGCGGGCACCTAATCGAATTCGACGAAGGCGCGCTCAATCGAAACATGGTGCTCGAGAATGTCGCCGTGGTCGGTTCGGTCAACGCGAATCGTCGCCACTACGAGCTAGCCGCGAAGGCCCTCGCGGAGGCGGACCGCGGCTGGTTGGCGGGACTCGTGAACCGTAGAGTACCCCTCGAGCGTTGGTCCGAAGCGTTGGAACGAAGGGATGACGACGTCAAGGTCGTCATCGATGTGACGACTGAACGCGGGGGCGCGTCATGATGACGTTGACAATGAGAGACGTCGTACTCCACCGACGAGGTGCGGGGCGGAACGGGGCACGCACTCCTCAGTCGGGCATCATCGACGAACGGAGGATGTCACTATGACGCCCGCAACCGTTAACGCCATTGTCGTCATCGGCGTGTCCGGCTCGGGCAAGACCACCGTGGGGACGGCCGTGGCGAAACAGTTGGCGTACGAGTTCTGTGACGCGGACGATCTCCATAGTGCGCACAATATCGAGAAGATGTCGGGCGGGCACCCGCTCACCGACGAAGATCGTCGGCCGTGGCTCGCCGCGGTCGGTCAGCGCATCAGCGAGACGCTGGCGCGCGACGATGGCGTGGTGGTCGCCTGCTCCGCCCTGAAGAGGTCATACCGCGACATCCTTCGCCACTACGAGCCGACCTCCTTCTTCGTTCTGCTCGACGGATCCGAGGAACTGATCTTGTCGCGGGTGACCGCACGGACGGGAAGCTTTATGCCCCCCGCCTTGCTCTCATCACAATTCGCCACCCTCGAACCGCTGGGTGACGAGGAAATCGGCGTCACCATTGACGTCACGCAAGGTTCGGACGCCGTCGTCCACCAGATACTACGCGCGGTGGCGAACGGCGAGGCACCACCACACGACTCCTAGGTACGTTCTTCCGAGGAAGGACCTCCGCGCGCCGGGCACGGGCGGGCCATCGCGGCGCCGACGAGTAGAACTCCCCCCACACTCACCCCAACTGGTCCCGGGTCGACGAACTCCGGGCAACATGGCGCGTGACATACTGAGAAAATGCAGCCACGAATCAGTGTCATCACCTTGGGCGTCGAGGATCTGGCGAAGGCTCGATCATTCTACGAAGCGATGGGTTGGACGGGAGCCCAGCAACCCGACGATGAGGTCTGTTTCTTTCAGGCTGGTGCCATGGTCTTGGGACTCTGGAGCGCCCTCGGGGGGCACGGTGCACCGGGCATCGAGCTCGCCTACAACGTTCGCGCCCCCGAAGAAGTCGCCGATGTGCTGGCGTGCGCCGCGCGCGCTGGAGCGACCATCGTGCGTCCGAGCGAGGTGGCCCCGTGGGGGGGCACCACGGGTGCCTTCGCGGACCTCGACGGGTACGTCTGGGAAATAGCCCACAATCCTGGTTGGACCCTGCACGAAGATGGCACCGTCGAAATCTGACGGAGCGTGACCTCCTGGGAGTTCCCGGCGACGAGAGGTCGGTCCCCCTTTATCCCGCGACGTCCCGTCTCGTACGGTCATTCGAAAGACCAACCCGACAGTGGGGTTGTTAGCACAGGATCAAGCTTCGCGCCGGACCACTCGATGACGGCAGCGGGCCTCGAGGAGTCCGTTGAGCGGCGTGATCGAACTCGGTGAAGTGGTTGCGAGGACGAACGATCTCATTACGAGTTCATCGTGACGCATGAGGCGGCGAATCTCCGTGCCCCTCCGATCCACCCATTCGCCACCCAGTGCTGGTTGGGACCCCTCAATGAACGCGACGAGGTCCTTCGACTGCTTCGACGCGACCCACCCATCGGTCACGACGAGACGCCGCTGACCGAGCGATCCACTATTGAATTCCCGCCCACCGCGGGTCTCGCCCACTGACGCGCTACGGCGATGTCGCGCAGGTGTCTCGACACACCGAGGTACCCTCGCGGGTCGCAAGTCACATCTCGGGCATCCTCTCCACGGAAAATCCCCAACACGCCCGACTTCGCCTCCTCGTCTCGAAAGCGACCAGTCCAAAAACCTCCAAATCGTCGAAGAGCCGATCGAACGCGTCGCCACCCAGTGCTCACTCGGGCGCTCGAAGAGCCGATCGGCGACGTAGCCGTGCCATTCCCGCCCGAATTCATTTGGTCCGCGAAGCGGACCTCGAGAACGAGTCCACCACCGTACTGCGTTACGCGAACGTCATGCTTTCAGAGGGTAAGCAGAATTCATGACTGCCGACGTTGATTCGACGCGGGCCCTCATTGAGGCCGGTGCGACTCGTACGCACACCGTGGACCGCCCTGCCGCGTTCCGCGTGAAGGAGTCCATAGATGACGTCACGAGCGCACTGACCGAAGCGACGATTTCTTCCGAGAAACTCACCCGGTGGGACGCCGCGTCCAATTTCGTACTTCTCGCGACAGTGGGAAGTGAAATCACCCGGACCCCGATACCGCGCGCGCAACTCGCCTCGAGTGGAACGTTTCGTGCGACGTCGGCGTCCCCGTCGTCGCAGTGGCGCGCCGCATTGACCAACTGGCCCAGCGGCACAACAGAGCGTTCGGCGTTGAATCGGTCCGGACGATGCGGATTACTCCCCAAAGAACCAGGGATTCGCTTCTCGCGACCACTATGATCCGCGCCCATTCTTCCTTCGTCACGGCGAACTCACGTCGGGCTCGACGTTGCTGTCTCCAGCGTACGAAACTTCGTCAAACGGGCCCCGGACTACTAACGGGCATCTCTATACTCGTGCTCACGGTCGTCGTGGCGTCACGGCGACGCCCCAATTCGGTGGAGGTCTGATCGAATGGTACCGGCGCTGAGCGTACGTCATCTCGAGAAGTCCTACGGACCGCTTACAGCGGTCGACGACGTTACTTTCGACGTCGAACGCGGAGAGATTTTCGCGTTGCTCGGGCCCAACGGCGCAGGCAAGACCACCACCATCGAAATTCTCGAGGGATTCCTAACGCGCGATCGCGGCGAGGTGATGGTGCTAGGCGTGGATCCCGGTGAGGCGCCGCATCTACGGTGGTTGCGCAACCAGATCGGCGTCGTGCTGCAGGAGCTCGCGGTCGAGCCGTTCTTCACGGTGCGCCAGGTACTCGAACGAAACGCCGGTTTCTATTCCCATCCGCGACCCGTCGACGAGGTCATTGAGTTGGTGGGCTTGACCCACAAGGGCGACGTCAAGGTCAAGAAACTCTCCGGAGGCCAGCAGCGCCGACTCGACATCGGACTGGGTATCGTCGGAAATCCGTCCATCTTGTTCCTCGACGAACCCACGACCGGACTTGATCCGGCCGCTCGTCGCACCACGTGGGACCTCGTCCGACTCCTATCCGCACAGGGCACGACAGTGCTGATGTCGAGCCACTACATGGATGAGGTCGAGGCGCTCGCTCATCGGGTGGCCGTGCTCTCACGGGGACGAATCGCCGCACAGGGTCCCACCGCCTCCCTCGGGGGCCGCGACACGGGCGAGGTCACCATTCGCTTCACGCTGCCCACGGACATCGGCGTCGACGACCTGCCCATCCCCGTGACACCCGTGGTGGATGACCTCGTCGAGATCAGGACTTCCGATGAACTCAACATACTGCACCGGCTCACGAGTTGGGCCCTCGAACGTCGCGTGGCCCTCGCGGGACTCGTCGTGACCCGCGAGACCCTCGAAGATATGTATCTCGCGCTGACCCGCGACGACCGCGCCGGTGCGACGAGGAGCTCCCCGTGACCAACGACAATGTGGTGCCTCGTCATTGGTGGCGCGACCTTCGCCTAGTGGCGCACCAAGTGAAGTACGAGCAAATGGCTTTTTGGATCAATCGAGTCGGCGCCGTGTTCACCGTGGGCTTTTCGGTGGTCTTTCTGGTCATGCTCGGACTCAGCGCGGGGAACCAGCGTAACGCCAGTCTCGGCGACGTCCGACTCGTCCAATACTACGTGCCCGGCTTCATCGCCTACGGCGTGATGGCGGCCGGCTTCACCACTCTCGCGATAACTATCGTGGTGCGCCGCGAGACCGGACTCCTCAAACGATTGCGCCTCAGTCCCCTGCCGACGTGGGTTCTCATCACTTCGATCTTTCTGAGCACCTTGATGGTGGCACTCGCCCAGGTGGCCGTGTTAATCGTGATCGGACGCTTCGCCTATCAGGTCCCCTTCCCTTCGTCGTGGCCCGCCCTCCTGGTCGCGGTACTAGTGGGCATCGTGAGTTTCTCCGCCATGGGGATCGCGATCAGTTGCGCCGTCCCGAATCAAGAGACCGCGGGTCCCGTGACGAGCATTGTGTTCTTCATCTTGTTGTTCCTCGCGGGATTATGGTTCCCCCTCCCACCCGGATCGGGTCTCGCCAAATTCTCGAATTATCTGCCCGTGCGCCACCTCATGACGGCGATGGACCGATCCTTTCAGATCCCCCGAGGCACTTCGCCGTGGGCCTGGGACGACCTCCTCGTCGTCGCGCTCTGGGGTATCGGCGCGACCCTCATATCACTTCGACGTTTCCGCTGGTCGCCACGTCGTTCCTAGCCAGACCCCGCGTCGGACGTCGATCGAAACTCCAACGGTGCCCGTTCGGGTCACCACTCACAGGGCCGTAACAGGCGTGGGAATCAACCACCGTCGTTCCCGCCCGAGGTCCTCGATCGGCGACCTCGAGGTCGGCGCAGTGTCGCTCGACCACCCATGGGTGACGCGTGGTCCGCGTCGCAGCGCACTCACCCGTCAATCCGTCGCGTTCGCATATCGTAGGTGCACCAACGGAACGCCGCGCCACGGCGCGCGACGGATCTCGGCCATTCGATCCAACAGCGAGACGTGAGATGACAGACCAAGGACACTCCACACCCGAATCACGCGCGGGAGACGTCGCCCGGGGGACGCCTTCGAACCCCCTCGTCACGGAGCGCGTCGGCGCTCTGCGCGGATCGGCGGCGGTCGGCGTGCACCGCAAGTTCTGGAACTACGCCGGGGCCGTCGCCCTGGCCATTCTGGGCGTGGTGACGGTGGTGAGTTTCGTCTCCGCGGCGACCGACAACGCCCGCATCCATCGGATGAAGACGCACGGCATCGCCGTGGCCGTCACGGTGACCGACTGCGTAGGCAACCTTGGCGGCAGCGGGAGCACTGGTGCCGGCGACACGTGCCACGGTCGCTACCGCGTGGGCGTCACGACCTATCACGAGGTGATCGGCTCCATGTCGAGGTTCGCGCCGCCGGGCGCAGTGATCGCCGGCGTCGCGGACCCCTCCCGGTCCAGCACCGTCGTGATCGCCTCGGCCGTCGCGGCGTGGACGCCGTCGAATGACGCATACGTCGCACCGGGAGTCCTGGGACTCTTCTTCGTCGTACTCGCGTTGGCGTACGTACGCCTCGCTCGCCGATCCGGCACGGTGGACCTCGTGGCGTACGACGGGGCGACTCCGCCACCGCCCGACGACGATACCGGGCTCGCGTGAACTGACCGTAGACGTGGGGCGGGAAAATCTGGACGAACCCACCGCGACCGGTGCTGGGGCACCGCGACGGCTGCTCCTCGAGCCCTCCGAGGAGCAGCCCGAGAACGGCCGCCGTTCGCATCGTCACCCCGCAGCGGTTCGGTACGCCCGCGCCCAGGCCGAGCGATGATCACGGACGAGTCCGATGACGATCTCGCCGCGTAGTGCAGAGTCGGCTCGACTTCCCCGGACGACGGAGGATAGGACGAGGACTACGCGAACCTCGCGTAACTCGCCCGGGTGATCAACCCAACGTCTGAGCGTCGAAGCCCACCGCGAGGTCGTTGAGCGACACGACCGTGATGGGTTTGATGGGCTGGTGGGTGGCCTTGGCGAGACGCACCACCGTTCCCAGGGCGACGAAACCCACCGCGTGCGAGGCAAAGTGCATCGGACCTTCGAGTACCTTGACGTCGACCACGCCCGTTCCCTTCATCGCCAGCGCGTCACGCTGCATCCGCTCCATCGCCGCCTCACGCGCGGAGTACATGGCCTCGGTGAAATTCGTGAGTTCGACGTTCTGGGACTGTTGTTGGATGACCGCGCCCATCGAACGGCGCGGCGCGAAAACGAAGCTCGCCCCCGTTGCCAGACCCAAGGGCTCCCACCCCGCGACCATCAACACGGTGAAATCACGGGCCGAGAGGTCCGACGTGAAGATGTGCGTTCCGTTGATGGCCGCAGCCCCGACGGGACGAACCGCGGTCCCCACCAAAGAGATCTCCACGTGCGTGGGGTGGATCGCCCGCTCAATGTGCATTCCGACCACGCCGTGACCGCCGGCCTTGGCGGTCTCACTCTGGATCCGCGAGGTCGCCGTGGCGAAGGCTTGTGAATGGGCCTCGGACGCAGCCACGATCTCCCCCTGTCCCCAGTTCCAGTAACCGTAGGGGATGGAGAACAACGAGATACCCGACACCAATTCCACGGGCTCCCAACTAATGGAATGAAGGTTGAGCTCCTCGTCGATCGAAAGATCCGAGGTCATCGCGGCCGTCGCCGGGGCCGAACTGGGCGTCTCGAGGAAGGCGAGGGCGCGGCGCACCTCGTCGCGCAGATGGGCGTCGCCGGGACGGATCGCGCTCATGAGAGGCGCACCGTGGGCTGGGCGACGGGCAGCGGGTCGAAGTCCTTAAAACGACGCACACGATTACCGCTCAGGCGCGACTGTAATTCGAGGTCGCCCTTGGCGTATTCTCGCTGCGACACGCTCATGTTCGCCCCGTGAAGGGAATCGCCGTGCAGGGTCGCGCGCACGCGCGCACGCGCGAGGTCGCGTACCTTGGTCTGGGCGTTGACGATCTGGTCGACCTCGAAAGTACCCACGGCACCGGCCCACGCGCCCCCGGTGCCCTCCATGAGGTATTCGGTGACGCAGTAGGCCCACACCCGGATCGAGGCCACCGAGGTAACGATGGACACCGGCGCGTAGCCGGCCTCGAAGACCTTAGCCAGACGTTGACCGGCCAAGAACGTGCTCCAGGGTGTCTGGGCGGTCGAGGGCGCGTCGAGCAACTTCACCGCGGTACCGCGGAGGTGGAACTCCATGACACCAGTGTCGCTCAAGGGATTCTCGGTGTCGATGACGCCCACCACACCGTGGGCACCGAGCTCTTGCGCCTCTTCCATCATTCGGACGTAGGCACTATTGAATCCCTCTCGCCACGCATCCTCGATCCACGTTTGTTCGTAGTTCTGGCCCCAGGCGCGGTGTTCGGCTGAGACCATACCGTGGGGGCACTGGTAATTGCGTACCCACCCACCCTGGGCTCCGGCGAAGGGCGTGACACCGCGACCCATGACGCCGGTGCGGGTGAACGCCCCCCAGTGCATGGCGCAGAATCCTTGCACGAGCCCCACGGGTTCGAGTCCCATCTCTAGGCAAGCGGCAAAGTCCGACACACTTAACCCCGAGGAGAAGGCCCCCTGGGCGAAACGGCGCTGTGCGGCCTCGGGCAGATCGCGGGGGGGCTCGTCCATCAGTTGTCGAGCGAGATGATCGTCGTGGGCTTGGCGAGGGTGATGTCGTCGGACGTTTTCGTGACCGCGGTGCCCAACGCGAGGAACTCAATGGTGTGTGAGCCCCACTGGTGGGACTTCTCCTCCAGGCGCACCCCTACGATTCCCGACGCACCCAGTCGCGTCGCCTCGTCTTGCATCCGGGTCATCGCGAGCTCTCGAGCCTCGTACAGCGCCTGGGTGAAGTTCGGCAACTCGACGTTCTGTCCCGTCGTCCCGAGCGTCTGGCCGATCCCCCGGTGAGCGATGTGGTAAACGCACGTCCCCATGACCAGCCCCTGCGGCAGGTACCCCGTCTGGCGCAAGGTCCAGAAGTCCTGACCCGAGAGGTCCGAGGTGAAGGGCTTGCCCAATTGATTGAGACGCGAGACACCGTCTTCGGCCTTGACCGCGGTACCCACGGCGATGAACTCCGCCGCGTCCTTACCCCATTCGTAATAGTTGACGTCGAGTCGAACCCCGACCACGCCGTCGGCGCCCAACTCCGCCGCTTCCTCCTCCATGCGCGTCATCGCCAGTTCACGGGCGTTGTACATCGCCTCGGTCAGTTTGGTCAACTCCTGACTCTGGCCCCACTTTCTCGTTTGGATGCCGGTGTGATAGATAGACGATCCCATCACAAAGCCCAGTGGATGGAAGCCGACCTCCTTGATCAATAAGAATTCGTTCACCGACAGATCCGACGTGAAGAGGCCCTTCTCGAGCTCCTCCAACCGGTGTTCGGTGGCCTGGGGTAGGTCAGTGTTGGGATTACTCACGAGATTCCTCCGATAACGATGTGTTCTAGGGCTAGGCGCGCGCTCTCACTATGCGCCGCTTCGGTTTGCAGAGCGCCGAGGAGTCGGACGATCCATTCGTCCATCTCCACGTTCTCACTACGGATGCGGATACCGCCCGACGAGTGCCCGACGCTACAGCGCAGCACGGGACCTTCCACGATCGCGTCGAAACTGTCGTTGCCCATCAAGATGTGCAGCGCAGTGATGACGTCGGACTTGCGAAATCGACCTCCGGCGTACTCGAGTCGCAACCGGGGGCCCAGACTTTCGGCGAGTTCCGAACTTAGGGCCTTGAGGAGGACGTGCACGTCAGCGACATTGGCGCGCAACGTCGACGCGGCGAGAGTGAGATCGTACGAATCGTCCGTGGGCCCCATTGCTCGCCACCTTACCTCGCCACCGCCGAGAGGTTTCGCCCCGCGGTACGTCGACCACGCGGCGCGGTCGCGGCGCCGAGCGAGGAAGCGGTCCCCACGACTCGGATCGGGCCATTCGAGGGCCGTGCGACGTCGCCCCGCGGTGAGGTGACCGGTCGACCGTGACCCGGTCCCAACGCCGGGAGTTGTTAGCGTTCACAAGTGATGAGCACCACGCCGAGCGACGAAGCGGGAGACGAACCCGCAGTCGCCGACACGCGCCGCGCCCGGCTCTTCGAGCGCGCGCAGGTCAATGACGTGCCCCTGAAGACGATTCTCGTCACCATCTTCGCGGTGGTGGCGGTGTACTTCACCGGCAAACTGCTCTATCGGTTACGCGAACTCATGCTGCTGCTCCTCGTGGGCGGCTTCATCGCCCTCATCTTGAACCCGATCGTCAGTCGACTCGAGCGTGGACGCCTACGTCGGCGCGGCGCGGCGGTGCTGGTCGTCGCGACGGGTACTTTCGTCGTCTTTTGCCTCTTAGCCCTCGCCTTTGGCTACCCCCTGGTCAACGCATTCACCCACTTCGCCAATAATCTGCCGTCCTACGTCTCCAACGCCCAACACGGCAAGGGCTGGATAGGTCACCTCATCGAGAAGTACCACGTCACCAAATGGGTGAACCAGAACGCAGCCAAACTCGTTTCCTTCGCCAAGGGTCTCTCTAGGCCCGCACTCGCCTTAGGCAAGGGCGCGATTTCGGTACTCGTGGCGCTGGTCACCCTCTTCGCCTTCGTGATCCTTTTGCTCCTCGAGGGACCAAAGATCCGCAACATCATCCTGGTCTCGTTATCGCCGGCGCGCGCGGCGTACGCCCAGGAGATGGGTGCGCTCATTTCCAAGGCCGCCCTCGGCTACGTCGTGGGGAACCTCATCATGTCGCTCCTCGCGGGCGTGGTCGTCTTCGTGACGTTGTGGGTCACCCACGTCCCCTTCGCGTTACTCTTCGCCCTGTGGGTTGTGCTGGTCGACTTCCTACCTCAAGTCGGGGGAGCGCTCGCGGGCATCCCCACCGTCCTCTTCTCTTTCGTCCAGTCCACCTCAGCGGGCATCATCACGACAATCGTCTTCGTGGTCTATACGCTCATCCAGAACCACGCGCTCTACCCGGTGGTGATGAGTCGGGCCATCAAGCTCAATCCCCTGGTGGTCTTCCTCGCGATCCTGATTGGCGCAGTACTGGGCGATTGGGTCGGGGGATCCTTCGGCGGATTGGTCGGCGTCATCTTGGCCATTCCCCTGGCCGCCGCCCTGCACGTCATCGTGGCACAGTGGTGGGAATCGAGTGGGCCCCCCGCCCAACGCAACCACGATGCTCAAACCTCCTAGAGGACTCGGGTCACTCGTCACCCCGCACGACCCACTGCGGCCCCTTATGGTTGTTCGTAGGTGCCGACGATCACCGCTCGCGCCAACGTGTGGGAGAAGAGATTGAAACCCAGGTACGCGGGAGTGGCATGCTCGGGCAGCCCCAGACTCTCCACGTCGAGGGCGTGCACCGCGATGAAGTAATGATGCACTCCATGACCCGAGGGCGGCGCGGCGCCGATATACCCGGCGAAACTGGCGTCGTTCTTCAACTGCTGCGCGCCGGCGGGTAGTCCTGATCCCGACTCGTCGCCCGCACCCGCCGCCAACGACGTCGTGGTGGCGGGAATGTCGGCGACGGCCCAGTGCCAAAATCCTGAACCCGTCGGTGCGTCAGGGTCGTACATGGTCACCGCGAAGCTCTTCGTCTGCGCGGGAAAGTCGCTCCAGCTCAATTGGGGTGACGTGTCACTTCCCCCCGCGCCCATGCGCCCGCTCACTTGCGGGGCGGGCAAGTGCTGCTCGGGCAGCACGTCCTGGGAGGTGAGAGTAAAGGTCGGAACCTCGGGCAGCTCGTCGTAGGGATTACGTGTCATTTGATCGACCCTTTCTAAGTCTCGCCGCGGACGTCACGACAGAAAACGTCACGACATAATTCGTGTCGCCGGTGAGCCTAACGTGCGTCGTCGCTCGGAGCGGCGTAATTCTTGGCGTCGCTCACCATAGTGATGGCGACCCAGGGCGCGAGAGTAGGGTCATGATCCGCTTTCGTGGGATGCGCCGACACGACGTACGATACTGACGACAATCAGGGAATTTCAGCGCTCATCGACTGAAGTGTCATCACGCGGAGCCCTGGATCGCGCCGAACACTGCCTACACCCGGATCGCCACCCGTCGACCGGTAGCGTCCACCTCGGGTGGATCGCGCCAATTCGTCCCACCACGGGGTCGACGTCATCGAACCCGATGCCCACACTCGCCAACACCGCTCGGCGCGGGGCGCTCGACCACGTCGTCTTGGGTGCCAGCGCTCGACCGCCGTTGATCTTGGCGAAGGACAATTCCGGGTGCACCTCCCACACCGGGCAGCGGACGCGGAGGTGAAACCTCTCGACCTCTTCGATCTTGGCCAAAAGGGCGAAGGATTGCGTGAGGAGACCCTTGCCGAGTAGGCGACGGGCGATCTCTTGCGCCGCGGGATCGTCCTGGACGCCCAGGCACGCGCGCAGCGGAGCGTTGAAGATCGTACTGGCGCGCCCGGGAAGATTGCGCCGCGCCAGCGCGTCGGCGCGGCGGGGACCCGAATCGAGCAAACCTATGGGGATATCGATGGCGATGACCTTGAATTCCCTACCGAGCTCGAGGGTACGAGAGACTGAGGTGAAGTGGTGGAGCGACACCGCATCCGCCTCGAGGGTCACTCCGATCCAGCCCTTCGCACGGCCGTCGAGACCCAGTACCGCCACGTCCCACCTTCGCACATCGAACGCTCGTCAGGCGAGGGGTAGACGATTGACGCGAGGTCACTATCCTGGTACGGACGTGGCCATCCTGATCGATCTGCAAAATGTCTCCCTCGAGGGCTCCGAGAGGGCAATCCTCGAAGGCCTATCACTCACGATCTCCACCGGTGAGCGCATTGGCGTCGTGGGCATCAACGGCGCCGGGAAATCCACGCTGCTCAAGATCATCGCCGGGGCCCTCGAACCCGACGCCGGCAACATTCGTCGCGCCAAGAGCGCCCACGTCGGATTCCTCGAGCAGATTCCCGATCTACCCGTCGGCAGCGTGCGCACGGCTCTCGGCGAGGGATGGGAGATCGACGCGGCACTGGACCGACTGGGAATGCTCGCGGCGGTCGATCTCTCCACCGACCATCTGTCGGGCGGCCAGCGAAAGCGCGTTGCCCTGGCCCGTCTGTTCTCCCAGCCCAACGATGTCATCATCCTCGACGAACCCACGAACCACTTGGACCTCGGAGCCATCGAATGGCTCGAGACGCAGATCACCTCGTTTCGCGGCGCCGTCATCTTGGTGAGCCACGACCGTTTCCTCCTGGACCAGGTCACTACCCGGATGGTCGAGATCGATCGGGGTAGGACCTACGTGCACGCCGGCGGGTACTCGAAACTTCTCGAAGCCCAGGCCGAGCGCGAAGCCCAGGCCGCGAGCGCCGAACAGGTTCGCCGCAACCTCGCGCGGACCGAGTTGGCGTGGCTACGCCGCGGCGTCAAGGCCCGCTCGACGAAGCCCCAGGCGCGCATCGACGCGGCCGAGCGACTCCTGGCCACGCGACCCGACGCGGCGGCGCGCGAAGGAGCGCTCGACCTCAGCATCGACACGCCGCGTCTGGGCACGATGGTCATCAGGGCGCACAACGTCGCGTTCGCCTACCCGACGGGGCGCACCGTGGTCCACGGGGTAAACCTCGAACTCGGACCCGGCGACCGCGTCGGCATCGTCGGACCGAACGGAGCGGGGAAATCCACGTTCGTCAACCTCCTGGCGCGTCAGAGTGAACCGACATCGGGAACGCTCAAGCACGGTCCGACGGTGAAGTCGGCGTACTTCGAGCAGGGTGACGGCGATATCAATCTCGACCTCAGCGTGCAAGAACTCGTGGCCGGCCCCCAGGGAATCCCGGGGTCGCTGGCCGACGTGGCGTTGATGAAGAAATTCTGGTTCGCCGGTGCGCTGCAAAAGACCAAGGCCCGCGAGCTCTCGGGGGGCGAACGTCGCCGGCTCCAGTTGCTGCTCGCGCTCGCGCAACGACCCAACGTCTTGTTCCTGGACGAACCCACCAACGACCTCGACCTCGAAACGATCCGACTGCTCGAGGATTTCCTAAGCCAGTGGCCCGGGACGCTCGTGGTCGTGAGTCACGATCGCACCTTCTTGAGTCGCACCACGGACCGACTCCTCGAAGTTCGGGCCGACGGCACGATTGGCGATATTCCCGGCGGCATCGACGCGTGGATCGCACGCGCCGCGGGCCTGAGTGCCGCCCCGGAGGCCGCTGGGGGGGTCACGTCGGACGAACTCGTCGCCACGGTTCCGCGGGGTCGATTGTTGCGCGACGCCGAGAAGGTCATGGCTCGACTCGAGCGCCGCCGTACGACGCTCGCGGACAAGTTAGCGACCACGTCGGACTACCTCGAGCAGTCGCGGCTCGGCGCCGAACTCGAACAGGTGCTCAAAGAACTGCACGTGGCCGAAGAACACTGGCTGACCCTCTCGAACTAGTCGCGGTACGTCGCCAGTCGCGCGCGAAGTAACTGACGGAAGCGTTCGTTATCCACCGACACGCCCACGCGCACGTCGCTATCGGTGTGGACCCTGCGTCGATCGATGAAGGTGGCCCCGCGCGAGTGCACACCGCCCGTCTCGACGCTCACGCGCGCACCGCACTTGAGGATCGCCGCATCATCGAGGACCTCGTAGACTGCCATGGCGTCGTGCATGAAGACGTCGCGCCGGCCGTGCCAGGCGAGGTGAAACTGGGCGTAGGGTTCGAGCATGGCCGCCACGCGCGCGCCCACCAGGGTATCCAGGGACGCGAAATACGCCAAGTCGTCGTCGTTGAGTGACGCCTGGTGCGTGAGGTCCAGGGGCATCAGCGTGATGCGCCACTGCGCGGCGAACACCCGTCGCGCCGCTTCGGGATCGGCCCAGATATTGAACTCGGCCGCCGGGGTGACGTTGCCCTCGAAGGACGCACCCCCCATGATGACCAAATGCTCCACCTCGCGGTCGATGCCGGGGTGACGTTCGAGGAGCACCGCCAAGTTCGTGAGCGGCCCGATCGCGACGATGGTCAAGGGGCCCGCGTGAATCATCTCGGCGGTGAAGTCCACGCCGTCGCGAGGGTCGAGGGGGACGTCGGGTTCGCCCCACTCGAGGTCGCCGAGTCCGTCACGACCGTGCACCACGCTCGCCTCGACCACGTGATCACTGAGTGATTCAGCGCATCCCGCGGCCACGACCACGTCGTGGCGTCGCGCCAGTGCCACGATGCGTCGGGCGTTGAGGGCGGTCTGAGCTAGGGGCGCATTGCCCGCCACGGCCACGACACCCACTACCTCGACTTCGGGACTCGCCAGCGCCAACAGGATTGCAATGGCGTCGTCCACGCCCGGGTCGGTATCGATCAGGACGCGCGGGCGCGCCATTGCTCCACCTCCTCGGTGGTGGGGAGCCGTCCGCGGGCCCCCCGTGCCGTCGTCGCCAGCGCCCCCGCGATCACCGCGAAGTGCAACGCCGCGTCGGGCTCCTCACCCTCGACGAAGCGCGCGGCGTACGCGGCGCAAAAGACGTCGCCCGCCCCCACGGTGTCGACTACATCCATGACTGGCGCCGAACTTTCGGCGACGACCTCGCCGAAGCGGTAGTGCACCGCACCACCCCTGCCTCGAGTCACCACGCAGTGGCGAAGTTCGTGAATCCCCAAGGATCGCGCTTCGAGTTCGTTGGCGATCACGACCGCGCAACGCGCGAGGGTTGACGCGGCGACCACCCGTGACGGTGCCACGTTGAGGATGAGCGACGAAGTGCGCTGCGCCAACGCGTCGATGATCTCGGACGCCACCTCCATCTGCGCCAGTACCACGTCGAAGGCACCGAGGTCCACGTCGTCAAGCACCAGGTCGGCGTTGGCGCCGGGCGCGACAACGATCTCGTTCTCGCCTGTCGCGTCGATGGTGATGAAGGCCGTCCCGCTAGGTCGGGCGCTGCGCTGCATCATCGAGGTGTCGACGCCCTGCGCCGCGAGTTGGGCCGTGAGCCAACCACCGAGTTCGTCGCGACCCACGCACGCGACCATCGAGGTGGGTACGCCCAAACGCGCGAGCGCCGCGGCTTGGTTCCCTCCCTTGCCACCGGCCACCCGCACAACGTCGCCACCGAGGACGGTCTCACCGGGTCGCGGCAATTGCGCGCACCGTACAATCAGGTCGGTATTCATACTGCCGACGACCGCGGCCCGAGGCCGGGCCGGGCCACTCATGAGGCGGGGAGAAACTTATTCGTGAAATAGGTTGAGGGCGACTGTACTTTGGATATCTGACCAATGGACTTCAGGGCCGCGGTGAGCGTCGCCCACTGAGCATCGGTCTCGACGAAGTACTTGCCCTGGGCGTTCTTGAGGAACGGGATGGTCAACTCCCAGCCTTGGAGGCTGTAGGCGTTGGAGTATCCACTGGTGGGGTAGGCCTTGTCGAACAACGTCGCCGCCAGCGCCGGGTGCGCCACCGCCCACACGGTGGCCTTTGCAATCGCTGACATGAACGCACGCAAGTTCGCCGCGTGCGTCGCGGCGTACTTCGTGGTGGTGGCGTAGTCCCAGATCGGGATGTTGGGCGCGCCCGCGGCCGAGCCGAGCAACTCGCTCAGGTGGCCCTTAATGCCCGTTCCCGCGACGCCCGGGATCTCGTAGTTCGTGGTATTGGTCGAGATGTCGACCTTGCCTGCGAGGAGGTACTTCAAGTCATTTCCCGAGGGATTCGTGATGATGGTCACCTGGGAGGCGCTGAGTCCAGCCCTCCTTAAGACGAAGGGGATCATTGCCTGGGTCCACGTATCGCCATAGGAGAAGATGCGCTTACCACGCAGTTCGGCGTGCAGGTTCTTCGCCGTCAGCGCGACACCGGGCTTGGCGAAGAGTCCCCAGTTGTTGGTCATCGAATAGTTGGCGATCGAGAGAATTGGGAGTTTCTTATCGACCGAAATACCCATATCGGTGGTGGTGACCATACCCACGTCCGCCGCCCC
>JAJZEN010000076.1 GCA_021828545.1 Actinomycetes bacterium | reverse complement strand
GAACATGCGTAGACGAGAACGCTGCCCCCAAAATCCCTTCGCTACGCGGAGGTTTTATATGAGGCAACGAATGGGTCTACGCGGAGGTTTTAGATGAGTCAACTCGCTATCTGACACGTTTGGCCCAAAGTTTGGTAGAATATCTAATCCCCTAATGCGTAGTCGCGCGCCTTTTCTTTGAGGAGAAACTGAGTCATGGTCACTCACAAGTACAAGAAGGGTGATCGTCTCGTTTACCCTCATCACGGGGCCTGCACCGTCGAAAAGATCGAGAAGATGACCGCCTTTGACGTCAAACAGGATTACCTGAAACTCAAAGTGGCCTACACCGACCTGATCTTGATGGTGCCCGTCGCCAACGCGGAGTCCGTCGGACTGCGCGAGGTGATTAACGACGAAGAGGTCGAGGAGGTCTTCGCGGTTCTGCGCAAGAAGGAAGCCCGCATGCCCACGAACTGGTCGCGACGATTTAAGAACCACTCCGAGAAGCTCCGTTCCGGCGATATCTACCAGGTGGCCGAAGTAGTGCGGAATCTCTCGATTCGCGATAAGGACAAGGGACTCTCCGCTGGCGAGAAGCGCATGCTGACCCGGGCCCGTCAGATCCTGGTCTCGGAGTTGACCTTTGCGCTCAACGTGGACACGGACGCGGCGGAGGAAAAGCTCGCCTCGGTGCTGCCGTAGTCGTGACGGTGGCCGCCGTCGTCGTCGCGGCCGGCCGGGGGGTTCGCTTCGGCGGGTTTAAGCAGTTCTCGTCCCTGGGCGACGAGACCGTCGCCGCGCGCAGCGTGCGGGCCGCGCGCAGCGTGGCGCATTTCGTGGTCCTCGTCGTGCCCCAGGAGTATCGGGGTGCCGCTGAGGGCGCCGATGTCGTGGTTTCCGGCGGCGACACGCGTGCGGCGTCGGTGCGCGCGGGTCTCGCGGCCCTCCCGCCGTGCGACGTGGTCGTCGTTCACGACGCTGCACGACCCCTGGCCACCGGGCAACTGTTTTCGCGCGTCGTTGACGCGGTCGTGGGCGGCGCGGACGCCGCGATCCCAGGGTTGAGCATCACCGATACCGTCAAGCGCACGACCCTGGGTCAGGGTGAGCGCCGCGTGGTCGCCACCGTCGATCGTAGTGACCTCGTCACGGTCCAGACGCCCCAAGCGTTCCGTCGCGAGGTTCTCGCTCGAGCTCACGGCACTCTAGGTGACGCCACGGACGACGCCGCGCTGGTCGAGACCATGGGCGCTACGGTCGTCGTGGTGCCCGGCGAGATCACGAACATCAAAATCACTGAACCCGGCGACCTTGGTCGGATCACCGGCGCCCTGGAGCAACTCTCATGAGGATTGGGCAGGGCATCGACGTCCACCGGTTCAGCGACGACGTGACGCGTGAACTCTGGCTAGGGCTCGTGCACCTCGAAGGGGAGACCGGACTCGTTGGGCACTCCGACGCTGACGTCGCGACCCACGCCCTCATCGACGCGCTTCTAGGTGCGGCGAATCTGGGTGATATAGGTCGACATTTTCCCGATGACGACCCGCAGTACCTCGCCGCAGCGTCACGTTCGATGTTGGGCGAAGTGTGTCGCCGTCTGCAGGACAGTCGCCTACGTCCGGTGTCGGCGGACGTCACTATCATTGCGGAACGACCGAAACTCGCGCCCTTCATGGCGACGATGTCCCGAGAGTTGTCCGACGTCGTTGGCTGCGTGGTGTCGGTCAAGGCGACGACCGCAGAGGGCCTAGGGGCTTTAGGTCGTGTCGAAGGGATCGGTGCCACCGCTGTTGCGCTACTGGAGGATTGGTCATGAGCCCGCGCCCCGCCCCTCGTCGAGGACCTCAGGGTCGACCCATTCGCCAAGGGGGAAGACCAATGACGGGCGGTCAGGTCGGCGGTCCTCGTCGTTCGCCTAGTCGAGAGAAGGAAGGACTCGGGGGAGAGCAGGTGGAGGGACGCCACGCGGTACTGGAACTACTCAAGGCACGACGACGAGCAATCCAAAAGATCTATGTGGCTGATGCGCAGGACCCGTCCGACATCCTCGACGCCATCGAGCGTGAAGCCCAACGCCAACGTGTACCGGTTCAGGTGATTTCGATGGCTCGACTTGACCGCGAAGCTCGAACCGAAGGCCACCAGGGAGTAATGGCTCTGGCGTCCCGCCTAGAAACGGTGACGCTGGAAGATTTGCTGGAAAATTCGTATCCCTTCTTACTGGTCTGCGATGGAGTGACTGATCCGCGAAACCTTGGCGCAATGCTCCGAAGCGCCGACGGCGCAGGAGTGACAGGGGTCGTCGTCCCTCGTCATCGGTCAGCACGAATTTCGCCGTCCGTGACGAAGACCGCCGCGGGCGCAGTCGAATATTTGACGTTCTGTGACGTCGGAGGTATTCCCACCTCAATTGATCAACTCAATCGAGCGGGTGTGTTGACTGTTGGCCTGGCGGGAGAATCGGCGGATTCCATCTACGAACTTGACTTAGCGTCAACCCCCGTCGCCCTGGTAGTCGGTGGCGAAGAGAAGGGGCTCGCGCCGCTTACGAGGAAGCGCTGCGCAGCGGTGGTTTCAATCCCACAGTTGGGCAAGATCAGTTCGCTCAATGCGGGCGTCGCGGTATCTGTTGCGGCTTTCGAGGTCGCGCGTCAAAGAAGCATAAAAGTGCGAAAGTAACTACGCGAAGTCTTTCAATTCATCGACCGTTGTGGTTATGCTTCGAGGAAACAAAATTGCTTACTGGGTACTAAATCCGTTGCGACTACTGGGTCATCATGTGACTTTTCGGCCTAGCGCGACCGCGCCAAGGAGGAATGTCGTGAACTCGCGTTTTCTCGCTCGAATGGGAAAGATGTTTGTCCTATTTGCCTTTGTTTGCTCTGGAGTCATTGGGTGCACGACCGCAGCGTTCGCCACACTTCCCCCGCCTGAGATGACTGTCACTTTTCACGAAAATGTTCCAGGCGCGAATTTGCAGATTCAACAAACAAGCAATGTTGCGACCACTCTTCAGGGATTTTCATCTATGGGCTTTTCGTATCCGAATTACTTCTTTTCCGGATGGAATACTCAAGCCGATGGCGGAGGGACCACCTACGCCGACCAAGCTAACTACTCCTTTACTGGGGATATCGACTTGTATGCGCAATGGGTCCAAGTAACTCACTCGGTCGTTTTCTATTCGAATCTTACAAATTCCGACAATACGAGTTTTGTTCAGGCCACTAATTCCCCTACTCCGCTTACCTCCGAATCGTCATTCGCGATAGTGAATCCAAATCACACGTTTGTGAACTGGAATACCGAACGTGACGGAAGTGGAATCTCGTACACGGATGGGACCACGTATTCTTTTGTGGCTGATCTCTCTCTTTACGCGCAATGGATCGGTACCACCGAAACATTACTTTTTTCCCCTAATGCAGGAACGGGATCAGTGAGCCCATTGTTATCCGCTTTTGGCAGCCTTGCAGTCCTCCCAACAGGAGGTTCAATGTTGAGAGGTGGCTACACCCTGGTCGGCTGGAATACCGCCGCGGACGGCAGTGGAACAGAGTTTGCACTCGGTTCTCAAATCACCGTCCCAACGAGCGAGACCTTGTATGCCCAATGGAGCGCCGACAGCGAAACATTACTTTTCTCTGCCAATGGAGGAACGGGAGTCGTTTCTCCATTGGATTTCGTCTATGGAAAATCAGTGACATTGCCGATGGGTCAGCCACTCCTAAAGGCAGGCAATATTCTGTCGGGATGGAATACGGCCGCGGACGGTAGCGGGACGGAGTTCGGGCTCGGCACATCGGGTATCTTCACCACGAGCGAGACCTTGTATGCCCAATGGAGTGCGGACAGCGAGACTGTGACGTTTTCCTCCAACGGAGGGAGTGGTTCAATGGCCCCCATCAGTACCACTTATGGCAACACTGTTCCGCTGCCACAAGGCGACTCGCTCTCAAGAGCTGGGTACACCTTGGTGGGATGGAATACTGAACCAAGCGGAAGTGGCACCGAGTATGGGCTCGGTGCAACCGTCACAGTGACCAACGCTCAGATTCTGTACGCGACGTGGTCTCGCGACTATTTCGAAGTCACTATGAAAGTACCTGGCAGCGAGTTAAAGTCCGTCAACATCTCCGTCGCGAGTGGGTCGACCATTCGTCTTCGTCCGGCACCTGGACAATCGAGGCCAGGGTACTCATTTACCGGCTGGTTTACGGAAGCTCACGGAGGGCACTTAGTCGGCCAAGTCGGGGCATCATTTACTCCGACGAAGTCGACTGCGATCTATGCCCGATGGACGCAAAACCATAAGGTTGTTCTTGCGTTCTCAGTCAATGGTGGCGCAGGGAATGTTCCGTCTCAGCGCGTGTCGATGGGAATGTCAGTGAATATTCCCGGAGGGAAATCATTTCACCGTTCGGGATTTACGTTTCTCGGGTGGGCGACAAGTCCCCGCGACAAATCACCCACCGAGCGTGTCGGCGTCGAGCTCATCGTGAAGCACGCTGAGACTTTGTACGCCGTGTGGCGACGCGCCACGCCCGTCTCGACGGCACAGGTGCTGCTCGGCAACATTGGAACCTTCGCACCGAATTCGAGCGTGATTTCCACCCCGATGCTTCACAGCATTGCGGTGCTCGCCCTCAATATCGATCGAAATCATCGGACATCGATATCGCTATACGGCTACGCAACCTCACGCGACGCCGCAACGGATTCGGCGCAGTTGAGTTTGCGGCGAGCGATTGCGGTGAAGGAGCAATTAGCGCGCGACCTGAGTGTTCTTCACGACACGGGGGTCGTCTTGACCGCAAAAGGGGAGGGCCGGTTGTCCAACTCGGTCCTCGCGTCCTTTCGAAATGTTGAGGCCTTTGCCAACTAGTGACGAACCATGGTGCGTCAAGTGTTGCGGGGCAGGTTGGGCATCGCGATGCGCCAACATAAATTGACGCGAGGCACGCGAGGCACGCGGTCATCTCGGAGTCGACCGGGGGGTTCAGACTGCTTGGGCGTGCGGGGATTTGCCATGGGATTCACCACGAGAAAGAACAGAATGAGTCCTACGACGATAAGCGTGAAGGGGCGTTGACGTGGACTCCGTCGAAGGTATAACTGCCGTTATGGCGGAAGGGCAGTGTGGCGAAATTTGACACCCCGAAGATTGTGGCCCACTGTTGGTTAAAAGGAGGGTATCCGCTACTTATGCCGCTCTGATGTGACCTCGTACAATCATAAAGAGTCATCACTCCGTCACCACAGTTAGTCGATTGCCACTTTCTTCAATTGAGAGAAGTTCGTGCGGGGAGCTGATGAGATCACTATAATCCCTGATTAATGGCTATAAGGTGGTGATTCAAGTGTCGCATTATGTCTCCTCCGTCGCACTTCTTCAGAGAGAGTGGATAATTTGCCACGCGAAAGTCAAGATGTGATATTCGTCAGATAGAAAAGGAATGAGGATAGTTATGATCAAAGGTTTTAAGAATTTTCTGATGCAGGGGGAGCTCATCGTCATTG
>JAJZEN010000145.1 GCA_021828545.1 Actinomycetes bacterium | reverse complement strand
CCCGCACGAACGACTTCTCGCACGCCCCCGACATTGGGGGTCGCTAGTGACCTCGAGGTTCATCGTCCACCGCGGCGCGACATCACCTAGGGAGAGAATCTGACACCCGGAATTGGATTGCTCGAGTTGTTGACGAAGTACCCGACTAGGAAAATCCTCGGCGCGTCGACGTCGGGAATCACCCGAGGCGTGGGGGCGACGTCGCGTGGTGCGGGCGGAGGGACTCGAACCCACACTCCGAAGAACTGGTACCTAAAACCAGCGCGTCTGCCAATTCCGCCACGCCCGCCAACTTCTTGAGTCTAGGCCCTGTTGGGTCCCTCTCTGGGGGTGAGCACGGTAGATTAGACCCATGATTAACTCCTCCATGTCGGACACGTTCGGTGTCAATGACCTCAACCAGCGTCTCCTGCGTGAGCGCATCGTCTTCCTGGGGTCCCAGGTCGACCAAAGTGCGGCGAACCGAATCTGCGCTGAACTCCTGTTGCTCGAAGCCGAGGAGCCCGGTCGCGACATCAGTCTCTACATCAATTCGCCCGGTGGTTCGGTCACCGACGGTCTCGCGATCTACGACACCATGCAGTACGTCAATTGCGATATCCGCACGATCTGCGTGGGCATGGCCGCGTCCATGGGTCAGTTCTTGTTGTGTGCGGGTACTAAGGGTAAGCGTTTCTCACTGCCCCACAGCCGTATTCTGATGCACCAACCTTCGATGGGGGGCATGCAGGGTCAGGCGTCGGACATCGCGATCCAGGCCGAGCAGATCATCTTCATGAAGTCGATGCTCGCTGAGCGCACCGCCTTTCACACCGGTCAGCCGATCGAGCGCATTGAGACCGACTCGGACCGCGACCGTTGGTTCACGGCCCCCGAGGCTTTGGAGTATGGCTTCATCGACGCCGTCATCGATCGATCCGCGCTGCGCCAAGGGGTGTAGTGGAAGATCCCACCTCGGCTGAGGCGGTTCACGAGGGGCTCTCGCACGCCCCCGTGCGGGTGATGAGTGCGCGCGTCAAACTGGGCGCACGACTCGTCAATCTGCGCAGTCGTCGAGAACTACTACGCAATCTCGTCGTCTCGGACATTCGCATCAAGTACAAGGGTTCGGCCCTGGGCCTTTTGTGGTCCATGCTCAATCCGGCCTTCACGCTCGGGATCTACTTCCTCGTCTTTTCGGTGGTCCTGAAGAATGGCTACCCCAACTACGTGATCTTCTTGTTCTCGGGGCTCATCGTGTGGAATATGTTCCAGAACTCGGTCTTCTCGGCGACGGGCGTCATCGTGGACCGCGCCGGCCTGGTGAAGAAGGTCTCGTTCCCGCGCGAGATCCTGCCGTTGGCGAGCGTCGGTTCGGCGGTCATCTACTTCTTGATCCAGCTGGTCGTGCTGATCATCTTCCTACTCATCTTTCATCACGCGCCCGAATGGAACATGCTCGAGATCCTGCCGATCACCTTCGCGAGCCTTTACCTCTTCGCCGCGTCGGTGTCCATCGTCATGGCCGCCTTCACCGTCTACATGCGCGACATGAAGCACTTGATGGAAGTCCTCCTGCAATTGTGGTTCTGGACGTCGCCGGTGGTCTACTCCTATTCGAACTCCCTGGCCGTGCAATTGGGGACGCACCACTTGAAGTGGTTCTACTTCATGAATCCCATGGCGCTGATCGTCCTGACGTTTCAACGCACCTTCTACGTCAACACCCTGGTGCACTCAACCCTCGGGAGCCATCAACTGATTCACATGCTTCCCTCGTGGGCGCCGTCGTCATTCCTGTACCTCAACACCGCCATGCTCGTGGTGATGATCGGACTCTTCTTGCTGGCGCTGATCATCTTCGGGCGCCTCGAGGGCAACTTTGAATCGGAGCTCTAAATGAAAACGACGGTGGTCGACGTCGCGGACGTGTCGAAATCGTTCAAGATCCATTACGAACGCCACCAGTCGCTCAAGGAGCGACTCCTTCATCCTAAAACCGGCCATTCCGAGGATTTTTCCGCCCTGAGCGACATCTCCTTCCAGATGGAGGAGGGCGAGACGGTCGGAATCATCGGTCACAACGGCTCGGGGAAGTCGACGTTGCTCAAGTGCATCTGCGGTGTGCTGCAGCCCACCTCGGGTGAGATTCGGCTCCGTGGGTCCTTGGCCGCACTCCTAGAGCTGGGCGCGGGCTTCCAATTGGAACTGTCGGGACGCGACAACGTCTACCTCTACGGCACCATGCTGGGTTTCTCTAAGAAACGTATCGACCAGATCTTCGACGACATCGTCGAATTCTCAGAGATCGAACACTTCATCGACACACCGGTGAAGTTCTACTCCAGCGGAATGTACGTGCGTCTGGCTTTTGCGGTGGCGGTGAACGTCAATCCCGACATCCTGGTGATTGACGAAGTGTTGGCCGTGGGCGACGAACGATTTCAAGCCAAGTGCATCGACCGAATTCGTCGCTTTCAACAAGAGGGTCGCGCGATTTTGCTCGTGACGCACTCGGCCGATCAGATTCGCGCGTTGGCGAGTCGAGCCATCGTGCTCGAAGCGGGGCACATGATCGCCAATGGTCCCGTCGCGGAGTCCCTCCGGGTCTTTCGTGAGCACCTGCTCGGCGACGTCCCCTCCAAGGGGGCCGGTGAGCATCAGACGGGGGACGTCCACATTGATTCGGTCTCGACGCCGACGGGTTCCTTCGACGTCCAAAGTGGCGCTTCGATCCACTTCGACGTGCACATCACGTCGACTACGGCCTACAGTGGCAATTTCGTCCTGGAGATCTTCACGCGCGGCGGGGTCCTCGTCAGTCGCTCCGACGCGCAAGGTTCGCCGATCAATCTGCATCCCGGTGCGAACACGATCGGTATTGACTTGCCCGACATCCCACTGCTCGACGGAGTCTTCGACGTGAACGTCGGCGTGGTCGACTCACGAGGCTCCAACGTCAAGGCCTGGAGTGAGAAGGTCGCGACCCTTCAGGTGACCTACGGCGGCCGCCACGGCGGCCTGGTGGAACTCGACGCCGCGATCTACCAGGTCCAGTAGCGCACGGCGTCGGGGCGGTGACCTGATGTCACTGACGTCGGCGACGGCCAACGCGTGCCCACGTCGAGGCGATCCTACAGTCAACGTCGCGTCGTCACCGGGGACCGTGCGGGTAATTAGAACAAGAGTGCCTGGCTCGTGTTCGCGTCGAATCCGCCGCCCACCATCAGGGCCGCGCGGGCGGCCGGGACGGCCGGTGAGAAGAGGAAGCCTTGCGCTAGTTGACAGCGCAGACCGGTGAGTCGAGCGAATTGGTCGCGCGTCTCGATGCCCTCGGCGAGCATGGTCACGCCAAGGTTGTGACCCAGCGTGATGATCGCCTCGAGCAGAGTGGCGTCGCGCGGACTCGAACTCGCTAATCTCACGAAGGACTGGTCCACCTTGATGATTCGGGGATTTATCGTGGCGAGGTACGACAGCGACGAGAATCCCGTGCCGAAGTCGTCGAGCGCGACCCCGACGCCGAGACGCTCGAGGCGACTGAGGGTGTTCATCGTGTCGCCGACGTTGGCGATCGCCACCCCTTCGGTGATCTCGAGGACCAGCTTCGAGGGCGGCAGTCGATGCCGGGCGAGGGTCGCCTCGATCAGGGGGACGAGCGTGGGCGAGTGGAACTGCTTCGCCGAGAGGTTCACGCAGACGAACGGTGCGCGGTCGGGTGAGGTCGCGTGCAGCCAGGAACTGGCCGCCGCGACGGCCGACTCGAGGGCGAAGAGCCCGATGTCGAAAATGGTGTCAGATCGCTCGGCCAGGGGAATGAACTCACTCGGCGCGACCCACCCCCGCTGCGCGTGGCGCCAGCGGAGTAATCCCTCGAATCCCACCACCGACGCATCGGGCAGTTTGACGATGGGTTGGTAGAAGAGTTCGAGTTCGCCCCGCGCGAGCGCATTGCGCAATTCCTGCACCAGCAAAAACCGGTGACTGGCCTCTTCGTGCATCGAGGGCTCGTAGAGGACGATGTTGCCCCGGTGATGGTGCTTGGCCTCGTAGAGGGCGACGTCGGCGTTCTCCAAGAGATTGACGTCGTCCGCCTCGTGCGCGCCCCACGCGACCACGCCGACGCTGGCGCGTTGCTCGACGGTACCATCGACGAAGTGAAAGGGAGCTTCGAGGGCGCCGAGGAGACGGCGCGCGATGCTCGTCACGTCCTGCATCGACGAGAGGCCCTCGGCCAGGTACAAGAACTCGTCGCCCCCGAATCGGCACAAGGTGTCTGAGGGTCGCGTGACGGCTTCGAAACGTCGCGCGACGCCGTTGAGGAGTTCGTCGCCCCGCAGGTGGCCCCGGGTGTCGTTGACCCCTTTGAAGTCGTCCAGGTCTAGGAGGAACAGGGCGTTGAGTCCCCCGTGGCGCTTCACGTTGGCGCGCGCCTTGGCGAGTTGGGCCTCGATCAAGGTGCGGTTGGCCAAACCGGTGAGCGCGTCGTAGAGGGCCTGGTGCGACAGCTGCGCGGTGAGCTTTCGCTCCTCGGTGACGTCGCGCTCGGAGAAGACGAAGTACAAGATAGTGCCCAGCGGGTCGCGCGCCGGCGCGCGCGAGACCTCGACGTCGATTATCTGACCGTCCTTTCGCTGGTAGCGCTTGACGTAGCGAACGCGGTCCACCTCGCCGTTCACGACGCGGTCGTGCGAGGCTTCGGTCACGCCGACGTCATCGGGATGGGTGAAGAGAGTGGAGTCGCGACCGAGGAGTTCGATGCGCGAATAGCCGACCATCTCACAGAACGCGTCGTTGACGTCCAGGAGACGATCATCGACGTCGGTGAAACTCATGGGCGCCATGTTCTCCTCGAAGGCCACGCGGAAGCGCTCCTCGAGGGCCTGGAGGCGGGCGACGTACTCGTAGCGTTCCGTGACGTCCTTGCCGTTGATGACGATGCCGTGGATCGAGGGGTCGTCGAGCAGGTTGGTGCACACCACCTCGAGTTGACGCACCTCACCCGAGGGGGACAGGGTGCGGACGTCCTGGCGCGTGGACGAACCCGCCGTGGCCACCACGTCCGCGAAGAACTTGAGGTTCTTCTCGAGGTCGTCGGGGTGCAGGTAGAGCCGGGCCTGGGTGCCCATGGCTTCTTCGACCGTGACGCCGAAGAGTTTCTGAGCGACCGGGTTGCCGTAGACCACGCGCCCGAGCGCGTCCACGATCGCGATGAGATCGGTGTTGTTCTGCCCGACCGCCTCGAGCATCGCCAGGTACTCCGGTGTCACGGGGTGGGTCGAGGGCGCGCGAGGCTCGTCGGCGTCCGCGGGACCGAGCGTCGGGTGCTCGTCGAGCGAACTGATTGGCGCGCGCGCGTTTGGAATCACGTTACCCCCGTCACCTACCCTCATTGGGCCACAGTAACGGCCGGGTTCCGTACAAAACCCTCAATTGGTGCGAAACGGTCGCAGGATTGTGGGTCCGTTGGGAATTGTGGCGGTCCGACTCCTCTCGCGGTGCGAACGTATCGTCTTAGGCGCCCCGGGCGCGCCCTCAGGCCTCGCTCG
>JAJZEN010000129.1 GCA_021828545.1 Actinomycetes bacterium | reverse complement strand
GATCACTTCATCAATGGGCGACGCGTCGCGTCCCCCCACACCTTCGAGGACCGCTCGCCGCTCGATTGGAACTGGAAACTCGCCGATATCGCGCGCGGCACGGCGTACGAAGCGGACCTCGCGGTCACGGCGGCGCTCGGCGGCGCATCCTCGTGGGCGGCGCTCGGCGTCGAGGGCCGCAGCACCTACCTTGAGCGTCTGGCGGACTTGATCGATGCGAACATCGATCGTATTGCGCACGTCGAATGCCTGGACATGGCCATGCTCGAAGACAGTCTGCGTCTGCGCGTGATTGCGCGCGGCGCGCGCAACTTTCGTGCGTACTCCCAGTTGGCGCGCGGCTACGAGCCGCGACGCTGGAGCTCGAACGGCACCGATAACGTCGTGCTGCGCCACCCGGCGGGCCCGACGGTGGTCATCACGCCCTGGAACGCCCCCTTCATGCTCTCCACGTGGAAATGTGCGCCCGCCCTGGCGGCCGGCAACACGGTGATCTTGAAGCCCGCGGAGTGGTCGCCGCTGTCGTGTTCCATGCTGATGGACCTCGTCGAGGAGGCCGACTTCCCACCCGGCGTATTCAACGTGGTCCAGGGATTCGGCGACGAGGTGGGAGCCGCACTCGTCAAGGATCCGCGTGTACGACGCATCTCCTTCACCGGTTCCCCCGAAACCGGGCGCATTATTGGGGAGTACGCCGCCAAGAACCTCGTCCCCTTCACCGCCGAGCTGGGTGGCAAGGGACCGTTCATGGTCTTCGCCGACGCCGACCTCGACGCCGCCGCCGACAAGGCTGCGGTCATGTTCGACGACGCGGGACAGGTCTGTCTCGCCGGCACGCGCCTGCTCGTCGACGACAACGTCTTCGATGATTTCGTCGCGCGCCTGCGCGCCGCGACCGGTCGCCACGTAGTGGGCGATTCGCGCCACCCGAGCACCACCATCTCTCCCCTCATCCATCCCGATCACTTCGCTCGCGTCAAGGGTTTCGTCGAACGCAGCCGCGCCAGGGGCGACACCATCCTCTTGGGCGGCGAGGGGGTAGGTCGCGAGGGTCTCTGGTTCCAGCCGACCATCATCGAACCGCGATCCAACGACGCCGAAGTGGTGCAGCGTGAGATCTTCGGTCCGGTCCTGACCCTGCAACGTTTCACCAGTGAGGACGAAGCAGTCGACCTCGCCAACTCCACCGACTACGGTCTCTCGGCAATTATCTATACCTCAAGCCAGGAACGAGCGGCTCGCGTCGGTGCGCGCGTGCGCGCGGGCACGGTGTGGGTGAACTGCTTTCTCGTGCGCGACCTCACCGCCCCCTTCGGCGGCATAGGAATCAGCGGGGTGGGCCGCGAGGGTGGCGACTACGCACTGGACTTCTATTCGGACCTAACCACGCTGCAAATCAAGGAAGGAACCACCCATGGGTGAAATTGTCGGGGCGGGGCTACTCGCTCACGTGCCCACCATCGTCCTACCCGACGACGTTCGTCGCGAACTCAACAACGGTCAAGAAAGCACTCTCTACACGGGGCTCCATACTCTGGGACGCGAAGTGTTCGACACTCTCCAACCTGATGTCGTCCTGGTCTTTGACAGCCATTGGTTCACCACCGTCGAGTTCGTCGTCACCTCACACCAGCACCGCGCGGGATTCTTCACCAGCGACGAACTGCCGCGAGGGATGTCGAGCGTGCCCTACGACTTCGAGGGCTCGCCCGAACTCGCCCACCTCATCGGCAAAATCGCCGACGACACCACCGACTGCTGGGTCACGCCCATCGACAACGAGCATTTGCCCCTGACGTACGCTACTTTGAACTTTCTGCCGTTCCTGCAGGATAATCAGAAATGGGTGTCGGTGAGCGTATGCCAGACGGCCGACCAACACGACTTCGCGACCGTTGGTCGCGTCGTCGCCGAAGCAATCGTGCAAAGTGACTTACGCGTCGCTCTCATCGCCTCCGGTGCGCTCAGCCACACCTTTCACAAATTGCGCGACGTGCGTCAGCACGAGGCCGCCGGTGAAGAGCACATCTTCTCACCAGCGGCGCGAGACTGGGACCACCGCGTGATCGCCGCACTCCTCGAGGGGAACCACGCCCAGGTCCTCACCGATGTAGACGGATTCCTCGGTGTCAAACCCGAAGGACGTTTCGGCCACTACCAGATGATGGTCGCTGCCCTCGGCGGCCGCGACTGCACCGCACCGGGTCGTCTCTTCTCGCAATACGAAAACTCGATCGGCACGGGCCAAGTGCACATCTGGTTCGATCAACCCGAGCACGGATGGACAGGAGAGAAGTAGTGGAGATCCACGGTCTGCCTTTTCCGCGAACGGCCTCGGGCCGGGCTTCGCTCCTTCCCCCGACGCCGTGGCACTACTCGGGCGATCTATTGACGGTCGAGTACCGCACGAATCCCGACCACGTGCGCGCCATTCTGCCGCCCGACGTGGAACTCGTCAACGATGACGAAGACCCGGGCGCCGTTGCCTTCATCTGGGCCGACTGGCAAAGTTGCGGTGAGGATCGCGCCGAGATCCTCGACCCCGTGCGCTCGCAGTACAAGGAGGCATTCGTAGTGGTGCGTTGTCGCTACCTAGATCAAATCTACAGCCGTTGCGTGTTCATCTGGGTGGACAAGGACTTCGCATTGGTGAGGGGCTATCTCCAGGGTTACCCTAAGAAACTCGGCTCGATTCATCAAACGCGCCCGGTCACCGTCGGTGTAGCGGGACCACGCCTCGAGGCGGGCGGCCAATTCGGCATGACCCTCGCCGCGGGCGATCGTCGCTTAGCCAACGCCACGGTGACCTTGCGCGGTGAGGCGACGTCGGGGGGCTTCGTGAATGGACACCCGATGCTGCATCACCGATGGTTCCCGAGCGTTGAACTCAACGGCGAAGATTCATTGTCGGAAGTGGTCACGATGTCGGGGACCAACGTCGAGCTCGGACCGATCTACGCGGGTGAAGCGACCCTCGAACTCTTCGACTCCCCCACCGAAGAGTTGACCTTATTGACGCCGAGCGAAATTCTGGGTGGCTATTTTCGCACGGTGGGAACCACCTTCGCCGGCGGGCGTACACTTCGTTCATCATGAGTCGCCGCATTTCGTCGTCCGCCCCCGAGGTAGTCCTTCAGGCCGAAGCCGACATCCGAGAACGACTCCCAGACCGCGAATTTGATTTCGTGGCGATGAGTGCCGTCTCGAACGTCTACCGGGCAGGGACGGCAGTGCGCAATCACATGGAGCGCACGGTGCTCGCCGACTATGACCTCAGCTGGATTGCCTTCACGGTTTTGTGGGTCCTTTGGATTTGGGGATCTCAAGAGACCGGCCACGTAGCCCAGGAAGCTGGTGTTACAAAAGGTACGCTGACCGGGGTCATCAAAACCCTTCAGAACCAGAAACTGATCAGACGCACGCCTCATCGAGATGACAAGCGTCGAGTATCCGTCTCGCTCAGCGCCAAGGGTCAAAGACTGATAAGTGAGCTCTTTCCCGTTTTCAACGAACACGAGATTGCAGCGGTGAGCGCTTTATCGCTAGTTGAGCAACTCGAACTCGCCAGACTCCTTCGCAAGGTGACAAATCACATATCGTCAGTTCCGACGAATTACTCCGACTAGTTTTGCCCGTCGATGGCTCTTTGCAATTGAAACTCGGTTCAAGGACTGAAGTAACAACCATATTCAACGTCGCATGTGACATCCTTGACGGCAAAGCGATCTACTAACAACATCGCAAAAAATTCGCATGCGGGTTTACGTCGGCCCTTCGACACCAACATTCTCCGAGTGCTTGAGTCCCACTTCACCCGGAAGGACAATTAGTGGGGGGCTTCCGACAATTGTGATCTCGAAGTGCTCGGGGAAGACGACAATCGATTGGATAAAATTGTCGATCAAGATTCGACGTTCCTGGTCGGTCGCAGCCCCCCAGATCATGTCCACGTCGAGCGTCTCGAGAATCTTGGCGACCTCCTCGAACTTCGCCTCCAGTTCTGTCGCTTGACGTTTGGCTCCCGCCTCTAGGCGCGTTTCCTCCGTGGCGGCCCGGATCGAGGCCTCGATGCGACTCTCAGCCTCCTGAAAGCCGTCCTCACTGATCTTGCCCTTGAAATACAGGTCGAGTAGTTTACGACGATCCTCGGTGAGTTTCGCGAGCGTAGCGGGCCTGGCGCGGCGGGTCCCGGCCGCCGTGGCCGGCGCCACCGTGCCCCGTCCGGCCAGGTTCCGCCGGATCGCGTCACGAAGGTTCTCGTCCTCGCGAATCAGGCGCAGTCCCAGCAACATGGCGCGCTGCAGGCCGAGGTTGGAACGACCCGGGACGTCGCACCCCGCGCCCCGGTGATAACAGCGGTAGAGCAGTTGGCCTTGGCCGTTCTGTGCGACGACCATGCGCCGTCCACACAGACCGCAGACGACGTGGCCGGAGAGAACGTCATTGGACCTGCGCGTGCCGGTGCGGTTATGACGGTTCGCGGCGTTCCACTCGGTTTCGGTGACGATGGCTTCATGCTGGCCCGGGAACCAGGTGTCATTGTGCAGGACCTCGCCCAAGTAAATGCGCGAGTGGATGATGGTGCGCGCGAGGGAGTAGTTGACCCCCGTCGCCTCGGCGATCTTGGGGAACGAGAGTCCCTGTGCCCGATGTCGAAAGACCTCGCGAACCCGCGCGGCGTCGCTGTTGACCACGAGGTTTCCGTCCACGAGGTCGTAGCCGGTCTTAGGTCGATTCACCCACTTGCCTTCTTTGACGGCGCGCTGGGTGCCCATACGGACGTTCTCAGAGAGTTGCTCGCGGAAGTACTGCGCGAAGGTGCCCAAGATGTTGTAGAACATCCGACCCGCCGCCGTCGAGAGGTCCAGGTTCTCGGTGACTGAGTGAAGCGCCACTCCGTGCTCGCCGCACACGTCGGCCAGCAGAATCAGGTCCGAGAGATTTCGCGAGAGCCGATCAAGTCGCCAGACCAGCAAGTGGCTGACGTGTCCGGCCTGCACGGCAGCGAGTACTTGCTGAAGACCCGGCCGCTCCAAGTTCTTGCCGGACTTGCCGGGATCGGTGACCACAGTGACCTCGCCAAGTTCGCGCAATTGCGCGTAGAGCCGTAAACGGTCCGTCTGGCCCTCGATCGAGAACCCCTCCTCCGCTTGCTCCTCGGTCGAGACTCGGCAGTACGCGAGTGTGAGCATGAAGTCCTCCCGGTCCGTGGTCATCGTCCCCCATGGCGATGCGCGTAGCGATCGCGACGAAGACGCTGGCAACCAGATCGTAATCCGGTGCCACCAGATAGCGGGCGACGGCTTCGACGGCGGCGATCATGCGGCGCTCCATGCTTTGGTCTTGGCCGCCACTCGATCCTCTATTGGAAAACCCGAGTCGTCGATCCAGGACACCGCCTCGACGAACGCCCGGTCGAGGATCGAATCGAGATCGTGATTGTTGGTGATCGCACCGAAACTCGACAGGTAGCCCACCAGCCCCGGCATGATGTGGGCGAGTTCGCCCGCTCGTTGGGAATTGTGGAGCC
>JAJZEN010000013.1 GCA_021828545.1 Actinomycetes bacterium | reverse complement strand
GTCCAGACGAACCATGAACGAGGCAACCACGAATCCCCGCGCGGCGCTCAATTTGATCGCGCGCACTCCCTGACCACCTCGACCCTGTCGGTTGAAACGCTCCGTTTTGACACGCTTACCGAAACCGGTATCGGTCACGAGGAAGAGGTCCGCGTCGTCGCGAACCACGTCCAGTGATATCGCCTTGTCGTCGTCGCGCAATTTGATACCGCGCACACCCGTGGCGTCGCGACCCATTTCACGCACTTCACCTTCGTTGAAGCGAATTGACATGCCTCGAAACGTAACCACCATAAGGTCGTCGTCGCCACTCGTGGGCACGACACGGACCACCTCATCACCTTCACGAAGCTTGATGGCGATCCAACCCTCGCGACGAGACTTGTCGTACTCCGAGAACGGGGTTTTCTTCACGGTTCCGTTCGCAGTGGCGAAGACGAGGAACTTGTCGTCAGGAAAGTCGTTGGTCGACACGATCGCCTGTACCGACTCGTTCGGCTGGAGGTTCAACAGGTTGACAATCGCCGTGCCCTTGGCCGTTCGCTCCTTGATGGGAATCTCGTGTCCCCTCAAGCGAAAAACTCGTCCAAGGTTGGAGAAAAGCAGGAGGTACGCGTGCGTCGTGGTGTGCACAATCTGTTCGACGAAGTCCTCCTCCTTCAACTTGGCGCCTTGGACACCGCGTCCCCCACGGGCCTGCGTACGAAAAGCGTCGGCCGACACCGATTTGATGTAGCCGGCCTGAGTCATCGTGATGACGACGTCTTCGTCATCGATTAAGTCCTCCATGCCGAGTTCGCCCGGGTCATTAACGATCTGAGTAAGGCGCGCAGTGGCGTACTTGTCGCGAATTACCGTAATCTCTTCGGCTATCACCGCGCGCAGGGTCTCGTCACTCGACAAAATGAGTTGAAGCTGCGCGATCGTCTCGCGCAATTTGTTCATCTCTTCTTCGAGCTCGGCCCGGCCGAGTCGCGTGAGGCGACCTAACGTCATGTCCAAGATGTGGTTAGCCTGCTCCTCGGAGAAGTCAAACGGGGTCGCCATCAATGACACGCGCGCGGCGGATCGATCATCTGAACCCCGGATGGTGGCGATGACGAGGTCGAGCATGTCGATCGCCTTCAGCAGACCTTCGACGATGTGCGCACGGGCTTCAGCCTTGCGAAGACGAAATTGGGTGCGCCGCGTCACCACTTCTACTTGGTGGGCAATGTAGTGGCCGAGAGCTTGTGCGAGGTTGAGTGTACGTGGGACCCCGTCAACGAGCGCGAGCATATTGACGGCAAAAGTCGTCTGCAACGAGGTGTTCTTGTAGAGCTTGTTTAAAATGACGTTCGCGTTGGCATCACGCTTCAACTCGATTACCAGACGGGCCTGACGCCCAGCTGAGTCGTTCTGCACCCCAGAGATTCCGTCGAGCTCGCCGTTCTTGACGAGATCGTAGATTTTTTCCTCGATGGACTCGACCGAGACCTCGTAGGGGAACTCCGTGACCACGATGCGGGTGTTGCGCGAGGTCTCCTCGATCTCAGCCACCGCGCGCATCTTGATCGAGCCTCGCCCAGTCCGAATGGCGTCGAGAATCCCTTGGCGACCGAGGATCTGTGCTCCGGTGGGGAAGTCGGGCCCCTTGACAAAACTCATGAGGTCGTCGGAACTGGCCTCGGGATGAGCCAGGAGATGCAGCGTCGCGTCAATGGTCTCACCCAGATTGTGAGGGGGGATTTTGGTGGCCATACCAACGGCGATGCCTTGGGACCCATTAACGAGAAGATTCGGAAAGCGCGACGGCAGGACGGTTGGCTGTTGCGTTGAATTGTCGTAGTTTGGTTCGAAGTCCACCGTTTCTTCGTCGATGGAGTCGAGTAGTTCAAGGGCCAGCGGAGCGAGTCGGCATTCGGTGTACCGCATCGCGGCCGCACCCTCGTCGGGGCCCGTGCCACCGAAGTTTCCGTGGCCGCTAATGAGGGGGTGTCGCATCGCGAAGTCCTGCACCATTCGAACGAGTGCGTCGTAAATGGCGCTGTCGCCGTGTGGGTGATACGTTCCCATCACCTCTCCCACCACCTTGGCGCACTTGGTGTGGGGACGATCGGGTCGCAGGCCTTGGTCGAACATTGAGTACAGGATTCTTCGGTGAACGGGTTTTAGTCCGTCGCGCGCGTCGGGCAGGGCCCGCGAGACGATGACCGACATCGAATACTCCAGGAACGATCTTTCCATCTCGAGGTTGATCTCGATGGGTTCGATGTAACCGAGAACTTCCTCATCGTCAGAATTGGAAGTGTTGTTGCCATTGGAACGGGCCATTATTTCATTTCCTTATTGTCCTAAATGTCTAGGAAGCGAACGTCTTTTGCGTTGGTTTGGATGAAGTGTCGTCGCTGGGGCACGTCGTCACCCATCAAAATGGAGCAGACCTCGTCCGCCAGTGCGGCCTGTTCCACGGTGATTTGCAACAACGCTCGCTTCGAGGGATCCATGGTGGTGTCGCGCAATTCGTCGAAGTCCATCTCTCCCAGACCCTTCAATCGCTGGAAGTCGTTCTTGTGGTTTGGGTTCTCCGACAAGAACACGTCCTTCGCCGCGTCGTCGCGTAGGTACACCTTCTCCTTGCCCACGAGCGTTGAGTAGAGAGGCGGTTGAGCTACGTAGACGTGACCGTTGTTGACCATCTCGGTCATCTGACGGAAGAAGAATGTCAGCAGCAGCGTACGGATATGACTCCCGTCGACGTCGGCGTCCGCCAGCAGAATGATTTTGTCGTAACGCACCTTGGCGACATCGAAATCTGCTTCGACTCCCGCGCCAATCGCCGAGATCAGCGCCTGAATTTCCGTGTTCTTCAGAATCTTGTCAGTACGCGCCTTCTCAACATTGAGGATCTTTCCGCGAATGGGGAGGATTGCTTGGTTGCGCGGATTACGTGCGTCCTTCGCCGAACCACCCGCAGAATTTCCCTCCACAATGAAGAGTTCGCACTCTCGAGGGTCCTTCGAGGAACAGTCGACCAACTTACCGGGTAGACCGGCACCGTCGAGGGCGCTCTTTCGACGAGTGAGGTCGCGAGCCTGACGCGCGGCCATACGAGCGCGTGAGGCTTGGACCGCCTTAGCGACGATCTGGCCACCCTCCTTCGGGTTCTCCTCGAGCCACTCGGCGAGTTTCTCGTTCGTCGCGCGTTCGACGAGGGAACGAATCGACACGTTCCCCAGCTTGCCTTTGGTTTGACCTTCGAACTGAGGTTCGGCCAAACGCACCGAGATAATTGCGGTCAGACCCTCGCGCACGTCATCTCCCGTGAGGTTCTCATCTTTTTCTTTCAGGAGATTTCTCTTTCGCGCGTACCGGTTAACCACATTCGTGATCGCCTTACGAAATCCCTCTTCGTGCATCCCCCCCTCGATGGTGGAAATCCCGTTAGCGAAGGAGTGGATGCTCTCGTAGTAACCGGTGTTCCACTGGAAGGCCACTTCGACCTCCTGGCCCTCTTCGGACTGCTCGTAAAAGCCCACCTTACGAAAGAGGGATTCTTTGGTGTTGTTGAGGTGGCGCACATAATCAACGATTCCCCCGTTGTATTTGTACGTCTCCTTCGTTTCACGACCCTCGCGCTGGTCGTCGAACCGTATCTCTAAACCTCGATTCAAGAACGCCATGATTTGAAGTCGCTCAAGGATTGTCTGGGCACGAAATTCGACGTCGTCGAAAATGGTTGGGTCGGGCGTGAACGTGACGGTTGTACCCGTACGACCACGGGGAGCCGGGCCAGTTACCCTCATTACGCCCTGGGGTTTACCCCCGTCGGCGAAGTCCAACCGATGACGCTCATCGTTGCGATCGACCTCGAGGACCAGAGAGATTGAAAGAGCGTTGACCACTGAGACCCCGACACCGTGGAGTCCACCCGAGACCTTGTACCCCTCACCGCCAAACTTTCCGCCAGCGTGAAGAACGGTCAGTACTATTTCCGCGGCCGTCTTCCCGGGGTATTGGGGGTGTTCGTCAACTGGAATCCCGCGGCCATCGTCGACCACCCGACAACTACCGTTCGCCAATATCGTCACGTCGATTCGCGTGCAGTAACCCGCCATCGCCTCGTCGACCGCGTTATCGACGACCTCCCAAACAAGGTGATGTAGTCCCGCCGGACCAGTCGACCCGATGTACATCCCTGGACGGACACGTACTGGTTCGAGGCCTTCTAGAACGGTGATGTCACGAGCTCCGTAGCTCGATGACCCCTTGGACTTTTCAGCCACGGAGTAATCCTTTCGATCGATGAAATATTGGCGCGCGCAGCGCTGCCGCGTTCACAAGAGACTTGTTCCCATCCTACTTGTTGTGGGGTGACATTCGGTTCGTCCGAGACCCAAAAAAGCCTTTAATTTTAAGCTTTTTGTACGGTTTTCAGTGATATCGGGGCTCGGTCGTCCAGTCCCGAGAAGCCACGCAAAATTGTCTCTTGGTCGAGCAAGATTTGTTGTGCGTACGCCCCGGAGGGAACACTCACCACCAACACCCGATTCTTGACGAACTCCGGTTGACACACCCCGGACAGGGTCGGGTCGACCACGACGGGCCAGAGTCGCCGAATCTCATCTAGCACCACGAGGTCGACTTTCTTCACTCGCTTCGCCATCGTCTTCAATAACTCAGACAGGAGCTCTGGGGTATCGGAATGTCGACTCACGAAACCAACGTAACGTCGACAATCATGGTTGGTGACATCGCCTCGGGTAGTGGCGACGCGGTGGTGACGAGTGTTTGACCGACGGGGAGTAGTTGTAGTAGTCGATCACTCCGAACCGGGTCGAGCTCGCTAAATACGTCATCGAGTAGAAGCAGGGGTGTTACTCCTCGTTGTTGTTGGACTAAATCATGTCCCGCTAGGCGTACGGCGAGCGCGAGCGAACGCTGCTCGCCTTGAGATGCTTGACGTCGAGCGTCACGTCCGTCGAGTTGAAAGTTGATGTCGTCGCGATGGGGGCCTACCGTGGTGTAGCCACGCCGTACATCCTCCTCGAGTGACCGCATGAGAGCGGAGGGGAGTGATTCCGACCAGGAGTATTCATAGTTCGTACTCACGGAGAAGGTGTTCTGGGCCAGCTCTTGGTAGAAGTGGGTCACCAGTGGGGCCAAGTCGTGAAGAAGCGTGACTCGTGCGCTGATGAGGTGGTCGGCCGCAGCGATGAACTCGATGTTCCAAACGTCGAGCTCATCGCGTTGACTCGGGGTTGGACGCACACCTTGGAGCGATCGCAGTAGTGCGTTTCGTTGTTGCAACACCTTGGCGAAACGCTCCACCACCTCGCCGAGGTGGGGCGCAACATCGGTAAGGAGATTCGTCAAAAGGGTCCGACGATGATCGGGACCTTGTCGAATGACGTCGACGCCTTCGGGTGTGAAAACCGTTAAGGGCAGGACCAGGGAGAGCTCGGTACGCGACGTAGGTCGCTGTCCATTAACCAACATCCGTTTCGTGGTGTTCCGTTCGCCGCGATGGAGCGTGAGATCGATCTGCACTCGACGTCCGTGTTGGATCAGAACACCGTGGACCTCGGCTAGCTCCTCATGGGTACGAATCATGTCACTCGCGGTCGTTGTTCGGAACGAACCTGCGGTCGCGAGGGCGTAGATGGATTCTAAAATCGACGTCTTGCCCGTTCCGTTTGGTGACAACAACACCGTCACTGCGTCAGGGTCAGGACGAAATCTACACTCGCGAAATGATCGAAAGTTGCGTAGTGTGAGTTCGTCGAGCGCCACGACGCTGCTCGCTCTCTACTGAACGCGAACGGGCATCAGGAGATAACGAAAACGAATGTCCTCGACTCCGTGCACCATGGCGGGTCTCACAGCATCAGATATCTCGAGAATCACCTCATCGCCAACGACTGCTTCGATCCCGTCGATCAAGAACGAAGGATTGAACGCAATGGTCAACTCTTCACCCTGGTAGTCGGCGTCGACGTTATCCTCGATGTCGCCCGTGTCAATACTTTGCGTGCGAATTTCAACTGCTTTTTCTTTCATTGTGAGTCGAACCGACGACGTTGAGTCCTTGGCTAGGAGTTTGGCGCGCTTAAGTGAGGTTAGGAGCGTGTCTTTGGCAATTCGTAATTGATTTGGATAACTCGCTGGGATGAGTTGTAATACCGAGGGGTAATTTCCATCGATGAGTCGTGAAGCAATGGTGCTCGCCCCCACCACGAAACAAACTTCTGCGTCGGTAAGGGTAACGCCAATCTCACCATCACTGGTGAGAGACGCTGCGGCTCTCTGTAACTCTTGGAGCGCTCGGGCTGGTACGAGAAGGTCTTGCGCTCCCGCAATACTCGCCACGCCGGGTACGTCTCTAACGGCGAGCCGATACGAGTCCGTAGCAATCAACCGTAGGGTCTCGTCGTCGTGGGTAAAGAGCACCCCCGTCAAAAGTGGGCGTGCGTCGTCGTTCGCCGCGGCACGTACCACTTGGTTTAGCCCTTGTATGAGATCAAGCGCGGTGATTTGAATCGTACTCCCGGTCACTGGAGGAAGATTTGGGTAGTCCATGACGGCGAAGGTACGAAGGGAGAACTTGGCTCGTCCGAGAGAGACCTCTACGTTTTCCTCCTGGTTAGAGATTGTCACCGCACCAGCTTCGAGCGAGCGGACTGCATCCACGATGAGCCGTGCTGGTACCACTATCGATCCATCCTCAATTCCGATGACGTCAACGTTGGTGCGTACGGTGATATCGAGGTCGGTTCCCGTCACCGTAAGTTGGTTACCGGTGAGTGAGAGAAGTATTCCTGACGCCGCCCCGATGAGTCGCGTAGCGACCACCCGACTCGCCGCGCTGAGTGCCTCTACTAGGAGATCACGCTCTGATTTGAACTTCATGGAGCTGCCTTTCTTTCCTACTGAGGATACGTGTGGATTGGTATATAGAAATTAGTAAGTAGTAGTAGGTCTGTGGATTTGTGCGTAAGTTATTAAAAAACCTGATAAACGGGTACACGAAGGTTATGGTTTCTTACACAGGCGTGTGTGTTATTCCTTCAACCCTCCGAATTCAACTCTGCCTTCATGTGTCTCAAGCCAACGCTTTTCCACCACTATCAACAAGTGTCTCGTTGGGTTGCCCACAGGGCACCTACATCTCCCCCTGGAGCTGTTGGGTCAAAGTATTGATCTGAGTGAGCAACTCGATGTTGACGGTGATTTGCTCACGAATTTTTTCTACCGCACTTATCACCGTGGTGTGGTTACGACCATCAAATATTCGAGCAATCATTGGGTACGAGTAGTTATCCAGGAGATCTCGGATGAGGTACATAGCGACATGGCGGGCCTGAACGAGAGGTCGCAATCGTTTCGATCCCAAAACATCCTCCGTGCTGAGGCCATAAAAGTCAGCGACGGCTTTGATAATCGTCTCGGGTTTTAAAACGACGTGTTCGTGGCCGAGGCCCGTCAAGTGTTTTTGGGCCAGCTCTAAAGAAATTGGGACTTGGTGCAAATTTGAAAAAGCGCGCAGCATCGTGATTGAGCCCTCGAGTTCACGAATGTTGTCCCGGACCCGGTGAGCAATCCACTCGGTCACTTCGTTCGGTAAGGTGATGCCCTCCGCTTCGGACTTCGATCGAAGAATCGCGATACGGGTTTCAAGGTCGGGTTGATCGATGTGCGTCACTAAGCCTTGGAGTAATCGACTTCGAAATCTTTCTTGTAGGCCCGCGAGATCACGAGGTGATCGATCGGAGGTCAATACGATTTGTTTCCCCTCACTATGTAGGGTGTTGTACGTGTGAAAAATCTCCTCATGAAACGTCTCACCACGTGATTCCATAAATTGAATATCGTCGATCAACAAGACGTCGACCTCACGGTATCGTTCGTGTAGTGCCAACTGTGTGCGTGTTTGAATGGCGCGAATGAAGTCATTCAAGAAAGTCTCGGTCGAGACGTAGAGAACCTTTCGATACGGGTAGTTTTCCTGAACGTAATTCCCAATGGCGTGAAGTAAGTGAGTCTTTCCAAGTCCGGAGTTTCCGTACATCAGGAGTGGGTTGTACGCACGACCTGGAGTTTCAGCCGCCGCAAACGCCGCTGATCGGGCCAACTGATTTGAGTTTCCCACGACGAACGTGTCGAAGGTCATTCGAGGATCAAGACGCAGCGGGCGATCGGAACTCGCTGCGCGCGTGACGAGGGGTTCACTCTCGATTGGTGTAGTGAGAGAAGCGGCGTCGTGAAGACTCTCGTCACCCACAGTTAGTGAGACCGTCACTGAACCTCCTAACAATTGCTGCGCTTGTTCGGTGATGAAGGGAAGGTAGCGTTGTTGAACTCGTAACAATTGAATCTGGTTGGGCGCCGAGATGATCAGTACATCGTTTTCATAATCCACAAGGCGAAGTGAGCCGAGCCCGGCGGACCACATTGCGTCAGAACTACTGCCACGCAAGGAGTCTCGCAATGTGGACCACACCTCATCAATACTTTGCATTTTTTCCTCCACAGACCAAATCCGACTTTATCCACAACTAGATACGAGTCAAATTCGATGGTCTGCCCGCTCGAGTTTGTAACACTACACCGGTTCGGGTGTCTCACACCGGGGTCAGACCAGTTGTTGTGGGATAGGATTGTCAACACCAGCGCGCGAGCGACCCCTCGGGGGTACCGCGAAGCGCATTATCACAGCTTGAGAAGAGGATTTTGTGAAGCGTACCTATCAGCCAAATCAGAGAAAAAGGGCAAAAACACACGGTTTTCGAGCCCGGATGCGTACACGCGCTGGCCGTTCGATCCTCAAATCACGCCGTCTCAAGGGCCGTCACGAACTGACGGTCTGAGTCCTCGCGTGCCTGGTCGGGTTAGCACCCGACGGCAGTTTGCCGAATTTTCGACACCGTCGGGTCGCGGGCAGAGTGGGTTACTACGAATTGTCTTCGTGGCCCATCCAGAGCAAACCTCGCGAGATGTCGCTTTCGCAATCAGCCGGAAGGTGGGCAATGCGGTTGTGCGCAATCGGATTCGCCGGCGGCTTCGGGCACTGATGGACGACTTCTACCCAGCACTTCAACCAGGTTTATACCTGATCAAGTGCGCAAATGGGTGTGGACAACTTTCCTATGACGAAATCAAACACCACTTACAATCAGCCCTCGCCCGGTCGGGTGCCCTCTAAGGGTTCTCGCCTCCGTTGGCTCCTCCTGCGACTTATCTCGTGGTATCAGACGGCGCGTACTGGTCGCGTCGCCCCGTGTCGCTTTTATCCCTCGTGCTCCCAGTACGCCTATGAGGCCGTGGAGACACACGGGGCACTGCGAGGAAGTGGACTCGCATTACGCCGCTTAAGTAAGTGCCGCCCGCTTGGTCCCCACGGAATCGACCTCGTACCCGTAGCGAAGAAAGATAGGAAAAATAACCCATGAAGTCGTTTACGCACTCCGTTGGTACTCTCTTCCAGCCTATTTTCCACCTTTTTGGTTGGATATTGGCGTTTTTCTACGGACTCATCCCTAATTATGCCGTGGCGATCATCCTCTTGACCATCGTGATCATGGGTGCTCTCACCCCTTTCACCATCAAGAGCACAAAATCAATGGTGGCAATGCAGAAACTCCAGCCGGAGATCAAGAAACTGCAGCAGAAATATAAGGGGCCGGAGAATCGTCAAACCCTTAACGAGGAGATGATGAAGCTGTACAAGGAAGAGGGGGCCAACCCTGTCGGTGGATGCCTCCCGGTGCTACTCCAAGCCCCCTTCCTCTTCATTTTATACAGTGTGATCAAGGGTTTGGCGAACACGACGGTGAGGAAGGGCATAGTTATCGCTCAGCCCCGCTATATTCCCCAATCGTCCAAGATGTACAGCAACCTCGTCGGGTCCCACGGACAAATCAAAGTGTTCGGTATGGACTTGAACTTGAAGGCTTTCAGCGCCCATAGTTCTTTTGCTGCCCAGATCCCCTTCTTCATCTTTGTCGCCATCGCGGTCGGTTTCCAATACTTCCAGATGGCACAGCTCAATAATCGCAATCGGAAGGCGGGTACACCTATGCCCGCCCAACAGCAAATGATGCAACGGTTCCTTCCGGTTTTTTTCGCATACTTCTATCTAATTATTCCCGCAGCCGTAGTGCTGTACATGATTGTTTCTACAGGAATTCGCATAATTACTCAAGACTTGATGTTCCGAGCTGGTGTGACGAATCCACATAAGAACGGGACGAAGCCGGTTGAGAAAGAACTTCCCGCGGTGCAGGTGAAGGAAAAGCCAGCGGTGCAGACGAAGGAGAAAAAGGTTGTGCCGCAGCCTGCGACTCCGAAACCTCAACCAGTTAGTCGTTCAAAAGCAAAGCGTAAGAGAAAGGAACGGTAACCATGGATTGGGTAGAAACTACCGGTAAATCGATTGACGAGGCGACGGATCGGGCGCTCGCCCACCTTGGCGTCCACCGTGATGACGCAGAAGTAGAGATTCTTGAGGAACCAAAAGCTGGACTATTTGGGAGAATCCGAGGCGAGGCTCGTGTTCGCGCCCGTGTGCGTCCCGCTGGTCCGCGTCCTAAGCGGTCGCGACGCGCGGGGACGCGAGAGGATCGTCCTCGTAATGGCGAGGGTCGAGACATTAAGGATAGGGGACCTAAATCTAAGCCCGACGAGGGAGATCGTCCCCGTACACCTCGAGAGAAGGTTGTACCGAACCGCACAAAGCAGGAATCGAATGGACCTATAGCACGGTCCACTAAGACTTCATCAAAGGAGAGCGGCATGGCTGAAGGAATTACGTTGAAGGAACAGGGTGAAATCGGTAAGGGATTCCTTGAGGGCTTGCTGTCGTCAATGAATATTCGCGCCGAGGTGACTGTTCGTGAAATCGACGAGGAGACCGTTGAGTTGGCGGTGAACGCCACGCCACCCACGGAGCTCGGGGTCCTGGTGGGTCCTCGCGGGACCACCCTTCAGGCACTGCAGGAGGTGACCCGAACAGTCGTACAATCCAAGAGCCCTGGACGAACCGATCGAATTTTGGTCGATGTGGCCCAATATCGAGAACGACGAGTCGCAGCATTGGGCCGTTTCGCGGCGCAGGTCGCCCAGGAGGTTATTGAGACTGGTGAGGAGCGGGCACTTGAACCTATGTCTGCGGCTGACCGAAAGGCGGTGCATGACGCACTGTCGGAGCAATCGACTGTGGTGACTCGCTCCGAAGGAGAAGAGCCACGTCGATTCGTGGTGGTGTCTCCGGCATAATTGACATGGTGATGAATGTATGGTTGTACCGCGCCCTCGAGGAATCGAGGGCGCGGGGTTTTTTGGGGCCCGGATCAATCGAGACGCAAGTCGAACATGCACTCGGCTTCTCCGGTGTGTGGGATGAACTTGCGGACAGTCCTCCCCAGCGATTCCTGGATCTGGGTAGCGGCGGCGGTCTTCCTGGTTTAGTGCTTTTCGAGAAGTGGAGGTGTGGGGTAACCCTCGTCGACTCTATGGAGAAGAGGTCAAAGTTTCTGCTCGAAGTTCTCGGGTGGGAAGGTGCACCGTTGAAGGGTGAGGTCATCTTAGGTCGTGCCGAACGATTAGCACGACTTCCTGAGCATGAGGCAAAATTTCCTCTCGTCACGGCGCGTTCGTTCGGCCCACCCGCGGTCGCCGCAGAGTGCGCCGTGAGATTTCTCACGATAAATGGCGTCTTAATCGTTTCTGAGCCACCAGATGACCACGAGGTGGGCCGGTGGAGCGATGAAGGCCTCGCGAAACTAGGTCTTCGCTCTGAGGGACGACGTCGTTATGGTGCGGCATTTCAAGTTCTGCGAAAAATCCGTGCGACACCCCCCCAGTTTCCCCGTGATATCGGAGTGCCCGGGAAGACCCCCCTGTTTTAGTGTGTCTCTTTAAACATTGAACGTGGTAACAATCTCGTGCGGTGAGACTTACGGCACGGGAAAGCCTCGTCGCAGTTGACGCGAGAGGAAAATGGAGTTTTGATGTTTCACGTGAAACATCAAGCTCGTGAGGGACTACCCTACAGTACCCGTAGTTCCTCTGAACGTCCTTGAGGGGGTCTAGGTCTTTCCACGTCGATGTGGTGCACTGATTGTTTCACGTGAAACATCGTGAAAATTCCTTCCCAACCCTTTTGCTCCATCGCCTACGAATCCCGTCAGTGCGGCCCAGGTGGAGATTAGGTGAAGATGATGGGAACCAAAGGGATCACGTAAACAATGTTTCACGTGAAACAATGGGCAGGGGAAGAGCTGGGAACTCAGAATTCTCTTGATCTACGTTGTAATTGAGTACTGACCCACGAGGTATTAAGGTGACCTAGCGGAACCGCGTCCTTCTGGATTAAAGAGGATCTCAGTGCCGCAAGGGTCTCGATCAACTGTTCCTATTATGAATTACCTGAGGTAATTGAGCAGTCTCGTATCCCTCGGCGCGCTCCTGGACCATTATCGCTTGAAGCGGTCTAGGCCTTTCCACGTCGATGTGGTGCACTGATTGTTTCACGTGAAACATCGTGAAAATTCCTTCCCAACCCCTTTGCTCCATCGCCTAGGAATCCCGTCAGTGCGGCCCAGGTGGAGATCAGGTGGAGATTAGGTGGAGATTAGGTGAAGATGATGGGAACCAAAGGGATCACGTAAACAATGTTTCACGTGAAACAATGGGCAGGACTTCGATCCTTAAGATGGATGATGAGCCCAGCGGAAGTGATTTCAACCAGAGAGGTAGGGCGCACGTGAACGTAGCCATGTGCTGAGCGACTTCGCCGGATCTATCCTCGACCACGCGTGGGCTGTCACGGCGAGTCTCTCGAGGCCACTTCACCTCGCGACGACTACAGAAATAGTGGGACAAGCACACCGAACGGTCCTGTGTTTGGTCTATTCGCGGAAGCCTAGACTGATTCTCCTTCGCACCTGGTTCCAATACTCCTCCCACACACTTCGGATATCACGGTCCTCGGATGTCATGCCGAGATGTTTCACGTGAAACACCCTATTTGGCGAGGTAATTTACGTCCATGTACTTCTCACCGGTTCGCGAGTAGTGTGGGCGAGAGATGTTTCACGTGAAACACCCCAAGTTGACGATATTTATAGATAGCGATTGAATATCCTTGATGGGTCAGAGGGTAAGAAGCAACCAGCGGGGAAGAGACATATGGCAGACGCCGCCAAAATGAGGATATTTGCTGTTGCCAACCAAAAGGGAGGCGTGGGAAAGACGACGACCACAACCTCACTGGGAGCGGCCATCGCCGAGGCGGGCAAGCGCGTTCTGATTGTTGACCTCGATCCTCAAGGTAATGCTACGACCGGGCTGGGCGTCGATGGGCGTCGTTTCGAGAAGTCGGTGTACGACGTCCTCTTAAACGATGTACCAATGGTTGACATTGTTGAACCTACGGGCTTCAACAACCTCTTCGTGGCGCCGGCGACCCTGGACCTTGCCGGGGTGGAGCAAGAACTTACCTCGGTGATTTCTCGAGAACTTAGGTTGAAGAGGGCCTTAGCGTCGGTCGAGGGTGACTTCGATTATGTCTTTATCGATTGTCCCCCTTCGCTGGGACTAATCACCATCAATGCATTCGCTGCGGCGACCGAGATCATGGTACCCGTTCAAACGGAGTTCTACGCACTCGAAGGACTCACACAACTGCGGGCCATCATTGACCTGGTTCAAAAGAATCTCAACCCCGACTTAAGAATCTCCAAGGTCGTCTTGACGATGTACGACGCTCGAAACACACTGTCGCAGGACGTGGCCATTGAGGTTCGCCGCCACTTCTCGGAGGAACTGTGTCGTACGAAGATTCCGCGGACAGTTCGCCTAGCCGAAGCACCATCGTTTGGTCAACCAATTACAGTTTTCGATCCCCAATCGCGGGGCGCGAAGGCCTACCGCCAACTAGCAGAGGAGATTATGAATGGCTAGAAAGCCCGGACTTGGAAAAGGCCTCGGCGCGCTGATTCCCGAAGGTCAAGAGTTCACCGAGGAAGTGGAAATCGAGATCACACAAGGGCCCCTTCGTCAGGTTCCGGTGGGTTCAATCAGTCCGAATCAGTTTCAACCCCGTAAAGCATTCAACGATGAAAGTCTCCAGTCCCTAGCCTCATCAGTGCGAGAACTGGGTGTTCTTCAGCCCATTATTGTCCGCCCACTTGATGGGTCTCCTGGACGCTATGAACTCATCGCGGGAGAACGACGCTGGCGAGCGGCGACGATCGCGGGTCTCGAAACAGTTCCCGTTCTCGTGCAGGATTCCGTCAACGACCGTCTTTCCCTGGAGCAAGCAGTGGTTGAGAATCTACACCGAGTAGACCTGCATGTTCTCGAGGAGGCTGCCGCCTACCAACAGTTGATCGATGAGTTCGATCTCACTCATGAACAGGTGGCTCAGCGGGTGGGTAAGAGTCGAGCGAACATCACGAATACGCTCCGACTGTTGCAGCTGGGCGAGGCCGCTCAATCGGCGCTGGTGTCGTCTCAGATTTCTGCGGGCCACGCTCGTTGCCTCTTAGCGATCGGTGATTCTGACGAACAGGCGCTCATGGTGTCACGCATCATTAAGAATGAGCTCTCGGTTCGTTCCACCGAGGAAGCCGTTAAGTCGTTCCTCGAATCTCGTCCAGTCGACGCCGCCGCCACGACGGTGGTTGAGGCCGCGGACAAACTTCCACGATTGCGTCCCGTGCCCGACGCCAGTGTCGCTGAGCTTGAACAGTTACTCGAGGACTATCTCAATACCCGAGTACACGTCGACCTTAAGGGACGTAATGGGCGAATCATCATCGACTTCGCGGACCTCGACGACTTGGAACGGATCTATATATCCATCTCGCAGGTGAAATAAGTCTCAACCTTCAAGATAACCTTCTTCTTGAAGTTATCCCCAAGTTGTGGATGAACCTGTGGGTTTCGCCAAGCACCGATACAGAACCCTTGTTAAATAAGGGCTTTACTCTGTTTTATCGCTGTCCACGGGAAGAGAACTGTGGAAAAAGTCCCGAATGACCAGTGAAAGTACGAGGGCGAGACGATCGACTTCCGGGGACGACAGTTCACCGTGCTCGAGGTGTAACGTCGTCATCTGAGTCTCTCGCAGAATCGGTAGCGCCATCCCGGTGACTTCGATTCGCTGGGCGACGTCGTCCTGGGCCACAGCGGTGGCAATGGCGCTAGCTAGTTGTTCGCCGCGTCGGGAGTACGACTGGTAACTCGACCAATAGTGAAGGCGGATTTCTGGTCCGTCGGAGTGCTCGCGAAGTGAGATCACTCCGACGGCGCCCACGGTGTTGGCGTGCGCGGCCACCTGCTCAACCGACCAGTCATGACGTAGCGGATCGAAGTCGCTGCGTGCGAGTAGGTGAGCGAGGGACGCCGTGAGGGGGCTCTGTCCCCACACGATCAACGGCCCCTGTGCGGTGTGACCGAAGCCCGCTTCGTCGCGCGCTTCACTGACGAGAGTGCGATCATCTGAGGGAGAAAAACGACGTAACTCCATCAGGGTGCGTCGTGAGAGTGTGCCGGTGGTGTCGAGGCCACAATTTCGTTGGAACTCACTGAGGGCGCGGTCCAGTAGGGGTCCAAAGACACCATCGACCCGCCCGGGGTCGAAGCCGAGTTGCGAGAGTCGTACCTGAAGTTCAGCGACGTCGTCTCCTCGTAAATATGGTTTCACTAGGTATAACAGGCGATCACCGAGTCGCCATCCCGCCTCGAGGAGGAGCGTCCACGTGACCTCATCGACGACTCCGGTGATCGCGAGTCCCCTCGATCGCTGAAAGGCTTCAACGGTCGCCACGGTCGCCTCGGAGTACGTATCACCGAGGTTGTCAAGGGGTACCAGTCCGAGCGAGGTGAGGCGATCATGCAGGTCGCGAACACGTCGCCCCGATGCCCCCGGCGTGAGAGTGGTGGAGTCCAGAAACGACGAGGCTAGAGGCTGGCGGTGATCTCTTGGAGCAGGGCGCCCTTGGGTTTAGCGCCCACGAGTCGCGCTACGACTTCGCCATCCTTGAACAACAGCAGCGTCGGAATGCTCATCACCGAATACTTGGTCGCCGTCGCGACATTGACGTCCACGTCGAGTTTGCCAATGGCGAACTTTTCTCCCTGTTCGGCAGCGAGTTCTTCGAGGATGGGCGCAATCATCTTGCAGGGTCCACACCATTCGGCCCAAAAATCCACCAACAGCGGCTTGTCCGAGGAACCCACGACTTCGTCAAACGTCGCGTCGGTCAAGGTGGTGATTTTGTCACTCATAACTACCTCCAGATGGAGCGTCGAACACTCGCGACGCAGGTTCCACCTTAGCGATTCAACGCTACAAACCCTGCGCTTCGAGCCAGCGTTCGGCGTCGATAGCCGCGATGCACCCCGAGCCCGCCGAGGTGATTGCCTGGCGATAGACGTCATCTTGGACGTCACCAGCGGCGAACAGCCCGTCGACGGAGGTGAAGGACCCGATGCCGGTGCGGACATAACCATTGTCCTCGAGGTCGAGTTGATCCTTCACCAGGGTGGTATTGGGGACGTGACCGATGGCGACGAATACTCCGGTCACCTCGAGAATTCGTTCCTCGGCGCTGAACGCGTCGCGTAGTCGTAAGCCGCGTACGCGATCGTCGCCGAGGACCTCGAGAACCTGGGAGTTCCAGGCGAAGAGAATCTTCTGGTTGGCGAAGGCACGTTCTTGCATGATCTTGGAGGCGCGTAGAGAGTCGCGTCGGTGCACGACGGTGACCGTCGAAGCGAATCGCGTGAGGAAGAGGGCCTCCTCCATGGCGGAGTCTCCTCCACCCACCACTGCGATGTCCTGACCGCGGAAGAAAAAGCCGTCGCAGGTCGCGCAAGTCGAAAGTCCATGGCTGAGTAGGCGGTCCTCGCCGGGTACGCCCATCATGAGTGACTTTGCCCCCGTCGCGAGGATGACCGTGTCGGCGGTGATGCTCGGCTCCACGTCGTCGGTGAGCCACACGCGAAAGGGTCGTCGGGTCGCGTCGACTTTGTGGACCTTGGTGACACGTAAATCCGCACCGAATCGTTCGGCCTGCGCGCGCATACGTCCCATCAATTCGGGGCCGGTGAGGGCATCGGGAAAACCCGGGAAGTTCTCGATGTCGGTGGTGAGCATCAATTGCCCACCGGGTTGGTCGGTGGTCGAGGAGGGCTCACCCTCAATCACGATGGGATTGAGTTGTGCTCGGCCCGAGTAAATGGCGGCGGTAAGTCCGGCGGGGCCCGAACCGATGATGAGGACGCGGGTGTGCGACATTACTTCCTTGGGGAGACGGGTGGGCGTTTTCGCCAGATCAGGAGTCCCGTGGTGATCGAGATGGCGGCGACCGCGAGATACGTAATCCATACGTGGTGAGCGAAGAGATACACCGTCGAGACGCGCACGATGGCGATCACCAGCGCCGATACGATGACCAGACCGAGGAGCAGCAAGATAAAACCGTAGGCGACGAAGCGCCCGATCAGCGTGATCGGACGCATCACTCGATCATGGACGTTGTCCATGAATCGATCAAAGTAGGTGAACAGAGTGTCGACTACGTCGGGTTCATGCTGTTCGGGGCCATCGCTCACACCTAAAACTTAGTGGCGATCGTCGGGCGATGCCTCAAGCCAGGTCAATCCAATCAAACCCGGGCCGCCGTGGGTTCCCACCGTGGGTCCAATGTCGGCGACGATCATGGGGAACTCGCTGGCGATATCGGCGACGATGGCGCTGAGGGTGCTCACCTGGGTGGACTGCCCGTGGATCAGTGCGAATCGGCGAAGGGGCGCGTGTTCGCGCGCCGACTTGGCCAATGACGCGATGGCACGAGTCGTCGTACGCTGTCGGCCCGCTTCGGCGACGATGCCGTCGCGTAGCTCCAACAGTGGCTTGATCGAGAGCACTTGACCGATGAGGGCTCTGGCCCCACCGACGCGACCGCCTTTGATGAGGTGGTCGAGGGTGTCGAGCATCGCGACGATACCCACACGCGATTTGAGAGACTGAGCGTGGGCCTCGAGCGCGTCGAGCGCGTCACCCGCGAGCGCACGTTCGGCGACGTCGATAGCGATGAGCCCCTGGGCCATGGAGATCGCCTGAGTGTCGACGACGCGTACGTCAATGTGGGAGGCGACGGCGTCGCGCGCCACGACGGCAGATTGATAGGTTGCCGACAGTGCCGCGGACAGCGTGAGCACCACTACTCCGGTGCAGCCGTCGCGTGCGGCTTGCTCGTAGGCCGACTGAAAGGCTCCGGGCGACGGCGCGGACGTCTCGGGCAGCGACTTCGCCGCGGCGCAACGCGCCCAGAATTCGTCGGAGGAAAGGGTCACTCGATCGACGAACTCCTCGTCGCCGAAGCGAATGCTCAGTGACACCATCGCAATCTCGAGTCGTCGCATCTCGAACGCAGGCAGGTCGGACGCACTATCACAGACGACACGAATCTTGTTCACGCTTCCCCCTACTCGTCTCCAGCCTTACACCTTTCGACGAGGCGGCGGGGTGCCGCGCTGCGCCACGAGGACGAATAAGACGTAGGTCACTACGCCCAACAGCATCGCGGCGGCCCCCCGCGTCACTAGACCGAGACCCCGGCTCCACGTGGGGGTGGCGTACGCCGCCGCCATCACGAGTCCCATCGCTAGTGACGCGAAGAAGCTACGTCGAACGTGAACGCTCCAGATTGTCGACGCCACGGGGGCCCGGCGCGCCGCTATGACGATGAGGGCCACGATGGCCGCGAGGGTGTACGACAGGGACACGCTGGCGGTCAGCCCCGCGAGTGAGTGTCGACCCAGCGCGACGCACAGGGCGATCGTCGCGGCATTCTCCAGGGCGTACAAACCAAAGACGTCCACGGCACGTTGCATGGACTGCAGTCCGCGGATGCAGAGTTGGAAGATGGTGAAACCCGGGAGTCCGGCCGCGAGGATGGCGAGCACCGTGCCCGCGGGAAGCCGCGTCGTTGCGTCGAGATGGTTGAGCAGTATTCCCACGAGCGGTTGGGCGAGAATGATGAGGCCCACGGTGCAGGGGATGATGATGACCAGCGACTGGCGCAACCCAAAGCGCAGTCGTTCAGATAGCGAGAGATAATCGCCGATCGTCGCGAAATGCGCGAGTTGCGGGGTGAGGACGCCGAGCACCGAGACGACCACGATGGCGTAGGGCATCATCATGAAGGACCATCCGTAGGTGTAGGCGCTGACCGGGCCGTCCCCCCCCGTTCCGAAGGCGAAGGCGAGTAAGACGTAGAGAGACGCCTGATTGGCCACGACGACGAGGAGCGTCCACGAACCCAGACGAGCGACGGAGCGAAGGGCGGGGTCACGGAGGTCTAAACGAATCCGGAGTCGGCCGAGGTCGCTGCGCGCTAAGGAGGGCCACAGCACCACGAACTGCAGGGCCACCCCGGCGGTCGTGCCGAGACCCAGCCAGACGAGATCCGGCGCAGTGTTCGGTGAATTGACGCTGGGAGTGGGGTCGACCAAGTGAAACCAGACTAGGACCACCATGCAGATCACGTTGTTGGCGACCGGCGCCCACGCCCCTGGGGAGAATTTATGGCGCACGTTAAGCAGGGCGGTCGCTAGACCGATCACCCCGTAGAAGAAGATCTGGGGGACGAACCAGCGGAGGAACTCGGTCGCCACCCGCCGCTGAGAGTGCAGGGTCCGCAGTTGCGCGCTCGTCGACGCGTGATGCAAAAAGGTGAAGCCGTCGATGATCCACGGGGCGCACACCCACGCCACGACGCACGAGACGAGCAGGATTATGGTCGCCGCGGTCACCACGGTGGAGATCGAGCGCCAGGCCCGGCGCTCGCCGTCGAGGGCGAGACGTTCGACGACGACGGGTATGAACGTCGCGCCGATGACGCCGCCGATCACGAGGTCGAAGAGCATATTGGGGATGGTGTTCGCCAAGTTGAAGGAGTCCGCGAGCGGGGTGAATCCCAGGACCCACGCGAGGACTAGGACGCGAAGTAGGCCGGTGAGCCTCGAAGCTGCGGTACCGCGGACCATGGAGAGGACGCGTCCGCCGTGAGTGGCGCGACGGGTCACCTGGAGTGCCGCCCCCGAGATTTGCGACGGTAGGTTCGTAACCACCACCAGGCCAGGACGAAGAGAGAGGCGCCGCTCAAGAGGTACCCCACCACGGAATTGCCCGCGACTCGCACCTGGACGGGGGTCTGGGCCAGCAGGATGCTTCCGTCCTTGGTGGTCAATTCGAGTTGGAGTGTCAACCCACCCGCGACGCGGTTAGTCGCGGGGATGCGAAGCGGCGTCGTGGGGGTGTTGAGCGCCACCGCAACGGGGTCCCCCTGGGGGAAACTCAAACGGTCCGTCGAGAGGTGGAGTAACAAGATGACGGGGTAGTGCGCGTTGCTGAAGATGGTGATGGGAAGGACGGTACTCGAACCGGTCAGCGTGATGGTCGAATTGTCGATGCGAAAACTACTCAGCTGCGCGTTGAGGGCGGACATCGCTGACTGCAACACCCCCTCACGCGCGGCGGGACCGCCGGTCTGTTCGGCCAGCGCCACTCTGGTTTGAAGGGCAATGGGTTCGGTCGAGGACTGGATGGAGTTGATGAATGACTCGGTTCGACTAATGAGTGAACGCAGCGTGTTCACGTTGTTGGGCGACCAGACGGACTGCCCGGTGGGGGTGAGCGCGCGTTGCGCCGGGCCGTCGTTGGAGGTGAGGAGCGAGGAGGAGAAGGAGGGCGTGAGGGTGCTCGGTGTGATGAAGGGGTTGGATTCACTGGCCCCCAAGAGATCGCGCACGTACGTCGGCGATACGAGCCCGACGTTGATGGGCACGACGACCGTGCGGGGGGCCGACGCATTGGGCGCCTCGAAGTGCAAGAACGCGAGCGTCGCCAGGGTTAAGGCGGCGCGCCGCCCGGGTTCGATCGAGGTATTCGCCGCGAGTTGGGTGAGGCCACTGTCCGTGGCCAGCGCCGTCACGCCACTGACACCACTGACGCTGAAGGGTGAACCCCAGGTCAGCGTGTTGGACGGCGGGACACTCAAGGAGTCGTCGGGTACGACGACGTCACTCACACCCGCGTGGACGAGTGCGCTCAGAGCGGCGGGCGACGTCGGACTCGAGACGAACACTGGTCCGTCGGTGCCCCGCCCGGTAATGGTCTGGAGGAGATGATTGCCCAGGGTGACTTGTCGCGTCACCTCACCCGC
>JAJZEN010000056.1 GCA_021828545.1 Actinomycetes bacterium | reverse complement strand
AGCGAGAAGATCAGTGTCACGTTGACGTTAATTCCTTCGGCGAGCACCCGCGTAATGGCCGGGAGGCCATCGATCGTCCCGGGAATCTTGATCATCACGTTGGGTCGCGCCACTTGCGCCCAGAGTTTCTTGGCCGCGGCGATCGTCCCTTCGGTGTCGTGCGCGAGACGCGGCGAGACCTCGAGGGACACGAAGCCGTCGGCGTAGCGGCGTTTGCCCTGCGTGAAGTCCACCACGCTCGTCTCGTGCACGTGGCTCAGGACGTCGCACGCGTCGCGCACGTCGGCGCTGGCCAGAACTTCGAACACGACCTCCGCGTCACGCGAGTTCGCGCTGGCGAGCAGCCCGTCGTAGGCCGACGACGTAGCGAACGCCTTCGCGAAGATCGCGGGATTCGAAGTCACGCCACGTGCACCACTGGCGACGAGACTCGCCAGCGTCCCGTCGTCGAGCCAGTCGCGGCGGATATTGTCGATCCACGGACTCTGACCGAAGTCGTCGTAGAGCGTCTTCAATGTGGTCATGGGGCCCCCTCCAGTGTGGTCACGACGTAGTCGACGAGACGAGCAGCGTTGATGTGGAAATGTTCGAACACGAACGAAGCGGGCGCCGACAATCCGAACTCATCGATGCCCAGCGCCTCGTCGACGTAGCGATGCCAACCCAGGGTGGCGCCCGCCTCAATCGAGACCGAGGGAATCTCACGGCGCAAGACCTCGCGGCGGTACGAGGCGTCTTGCGCGTCGAAACAACGCCAGCACGGCAGTGCCACGACCCGAGTCGCGACCCCGCGCTCGGCCAATTGGTCACACGCGGCGAGACACAGCGAGACCTCAGAACCCGTAGCCACCAGGGTGAACACCGCGGCCGGATGATCGCGCACGACGAAACCGCCGCGAGCCGCGTGAAGCGCGGAGGCGCGTGCGTCCTCGCCCCTCAGCACGGGGACGTCCTGGCGGGTCAAGATCAGCGCGGTCGTCGCGGGGGAGGGATCGCGCAAGTGCGCCTCGACGAAGGCGAGTGCCTCGTTGGCGTCGCTGGGACGCACCACGTGCAACCGCGGCATCGCGCGCAGCGCCGCCAGATGCTCCACTGGTTGGTGGGTCGGACCGTCTTCACCCACCCCAATTGAGTCGTGGGTGAACACGAACAACACCCCCGCGCGACTCAGCGCCGCCAAACGGATCGACGGACGTGCGTAGTCCGAGAAGACGAAGAACGTGGAACCCACCGGACGGAGTCCGCCGTGCAGGGCCTGACCCACGAGAATTGCGCCCATCGCGAATTCGCGGATGCCGTAGTGGATCTGGCGGCCCGTCGGATTGTCGTGGCCCTGAGGGGTGGAGTTTTTCAATACGACCCCGGTGTTGTCCGTGAGGTCGGCCGAGCCCGCCGTCAGCCCGGCCGTCAAAGGAGCGAACGTGTCCATCGCACGCTGCATGGCCTTTCTCGTCGCGACCGCAGAGCCCTCCTCGAAGCGCTCCACCTCCACCGACGTCGACAGCGCTCCCGCGCTCGCCAACTGCGCCAACAACGCCGCGCCACGTTCACCAGCGTCGCGCACGCGTTCGCGCCACGGAGCGGCGAGGTCGGAGCGTTCCTGGAGGTGAGAACGATTAAGCCCGGGCAACGTCGCGTCGAGCGCGAAGGGCTCGTCGGGCATACCCAAAATAGCCTTGGCCTCGGCGATCGCCTCGGGGCTGAAGGGCGTGCCGTGCGCTTCGCGACGATCCATCATGGTGGGTGAAGGAAAGCCAATGTGAGAACGAACGATGATGAGTGTCGGTCGCTTCGTCTCGGCGATGGCATCACGCAACGCGGCTTCGAGAACGTCGAGGTCGTTGGCCTGTTGACCAACGTTGAGGACCTGCCAGCCATACGCCGCGAAGCGCTCGGCGGCGTTGTCGCGCAGGGCCAGTTCGGTGACACCGTCAATGGTGATGTGGTTATCGTCGTAGATCACCGTGAGTCGATCGAGTCCTAAGAAACCGGCGAGCGACCCCGCCTCGTGACTGATACCTTCCTCGAGACATCCGTCACCCGCGATGACCCAGGTGCGGTGATCCACCAAGTCCTCGCCGTACTCCGCGCGCAGGATTCGTTCCGCGAGCGCCATACCGACGCCGTTGGCGACGCCCTGTCCGAGGGGGCCCGTCGTTACCTCGACCGTCGGCGTCGCTCCGTTCTGCGGGTGTCCGACTTCGGGGTGCCCCGGCGTGTTGGACAAACCCTGGCGAAACGACCGGAGATCATCGACGCTCACGTCGTAACCGAAGAAGTGCGCGGCGCCGTATTGCAATATGGACGCGTGGCCGCAGCTCAAGATGAAACGATCGCGGTCCGGCCACGACGGATCACTCGGGTCGTGGCGCATTACCCGTGAGAACAAAGTGGTGGCCAGGGGCGCCAAGGCCATTGCCGTACCGCTATGGCCAGAGTTGGCCGCAGCGGGCGCGTCCATCGCCACCGCCGCAATGTTTCGGATCGTCCGACCCTCGAGCTCGCTCGCACCATGGAATAACTCATCGACCATGCCATGAAGGTTAGTGACATGGCTGGGCGCTATAGCGCCCCTCGAGCCCTAGCGCCCCTCCCGCGAGACCAGTGAGTAGTCTGGGTGAATGAGGACTCCCTCGTGGCGCAAGATTTTTCGTGGCGCGTCGGTGCGACGCGACCTTGACGAGGTGCGTGAACTTTTTGTTCGTTACCTCAAGGAACAGACCCTCCAGCCCTTAAAGGACCTCGGACGCTTCGTGCTCTTTGGCGTGCTGGGCAGCGTCTTCGTTGCCTTTGGCGTGGTCATTGGCCTGGTCGGACTGCTACGGATGTTCCAAGACCTCTTCCCAGTCCTGGACGGCAGTTTGTCCTTCATCCCGTATTTGATAGTGGTCGTGCTCGCGCTGATCGTGTGCCTGGGTATCGTACGGCGCATCGTGACCGGTGCGCCGCGACGTTCCAAGGGCGCGTCGTGAATCCGCAGACTTCCACGCGTCAACAACTCGAGGCCTCGGTCCGTGCGCTACTGCCTCGGCCGAGTGACATCCCCGAACGTCTCCGTAACGCGAAGCCGTCCAGCGCGGGCGTGGGCCTCGGCGGCCTCGTGACTGGATACCTTTGGGGCCGCGTGCGCGCACGACGTTCGCGCACGCGCTGATGTTCGCATTCCTCTGGCGCAGCGCCCTCGTGGCCGGATTGCGACGTGCCTGGGCGCAACGTTCGATCGCGTGGCTTCTCATGACCTTGGGCTTAGTGTTACTGCGGCGCCTCGACGCAAGGTCGCGTCGCCGCGCCCGACCACGACCCTAGGAGAATGATGAGTTCAGCCGCCGAGCTGCGAGTGGGCGAACGCGTCATGTTGACCGACGCCAAGGACCGTCAGTACCTCATCACGCTCAAGCCGGGGTCCGCTTTTCACACCCACAGCGGCATCGTGCAACACGACGACATCATCGGCGCGCTCGAGGGCTCGGTCGTGCGCGGCAGCACCGAGCGGGGATTCCTCGTCCTACGCCCCACCTTGTCCGATGTCGTCCTCAAGATGCCGCGCGGTGCCCAGGTCATCTACCCCAAGGACCTCGGCACTATTCTGATGCAGGCCGACATCGGTCCGGGGATGCGCGTTCTAGAGTCCGGCGTAGGATCGGGCGCGCTTTCGATGACCATGCTGCGCGCTGGAGCCCTGATTACCGCCTACGAGATTCGCGACGACTTCGCCCAGCAGGCCCGCAAGAACGTCGTGGACATGCTCGGTGATGATGTGTCCTACGACGTTCATATCCGGGACGTGACTGTAGGCATCGACGAGCGTGAGCTCGACCGGGTCATATTGGATATGCCCGAACCTTGGCTGGTAGTACCTCACGCCGCACTCGCCCTACGGCCCGGTGGCATCTTCTTGGCGTATTTGCCGACCATCAATCAGACCCAACTCGTGCGCGAAGCTCTCAGGGTCCACGCCTTCGGCGTGGAGGAGACGGTGGAGATCCTGCGCCGCACTTGGCACATCGACGGCCGTAGCGTACGGCCAGACCACCGCATGGTGGCCCATACGGGCTTTTTGACCTCCGCACGGCGACTCGTTCGCGCCGAGCGCTAATCTCGTTCGATGAAGATGCACTCGCCCGGGCACTCCTCAGAGGCTTCCACGACGGCGTCTTCGAGGTCCGGGGCGACGGTGGCGAGGGCCGCGGAGCCGCCCGGCGACGACAGTGCGACCCCGTCTTGCTTCACGTAGGCGAGACCGTCGTCGAGCAGCGTGAAGACCGAAGGGCAGATTTCCTCGCACAAACCGTCACCGGTGCACAAGTCCTGGTCAATCCATACCTTCATCTTCTGGGCCTTTCGTTGCCGTTTGGTCTGTGGCTACTTTAGCGGAACGCTCAAGAGTAAAGACTGTGACAAACGCGCCGCGCTCACCTAGGGTTACGTCATGGAGCAATCGGACCCATTTGGCCAGTACCACGATCACGGCAGTTCGCGTGACGACTTCGACGTACCGAGCTTCAGCATCGAGGGCCTCGACCAGGCGCTACGGCGGATCGACCTCCTCGAACACAAGTTGGTCGAAGCCCGCCAACAGTTGACCCAATCTCGCTCCAATAACGAGAAACTCGCGATCACCATCCAACAGACCCGTGATCAAATCGCCGCGCTACGTGACGAAGTTGAGAAACTCACCCAACCACCGGCGGTCTACGGCACCTTCATCGAGTTCAATCCCGACGGAACCGCCGACATCTTCGCCTCGGGACGCAAAATGCGCGTCTCGGTGCACCCTGGCCTGGACCCGGGACAGGTCGAGCGTGGCCACGAAGTGGTTCTCAACGAGTCCTTTGCCATCATCGGTATCCGCAACCCCGACGGACAAGGCGAAGTGGTCAGTGTCAAGGAGGTTCTCGACGAGCGCCGCGTCCTCGTCTACGGCCGCGCCGACGAAGAACGAGTCGTCGAAATGGCCGACGCGTTACGAGACGTACGCCTGCGCAGCGGTGACGCCGTGCTCCTGGATCCCCGCTCGGGACTATTGGTGGAGAAGCTCGTTCGCCAAGAGGCCGAGGAACTCATCCTCGAAGAGGTGCCCGACGTAAGTTACGCCGACGTCGGGGGCCTGGATTCACAGATCGAATCCATCACCGACGCGGTGGAGTTGCCCTACCTGCACCGCGCACTATTCAATGACTACGAACTTCCCGCACCCAAGGGCATCTTGCTCTATGGTCCTCCGGGGTGTGGCAAGACATTGATTGCGAAGGCGGTGGCCAATTCACTCTCGCAAAAGGTCGCCGAGATGACGGGCAATCGTAATGTGCGCTCGTACTTCCTCAACATCAAGGGGCCCGAGTTACTGAATAAGTACGTGGGCGAGACCGAACGTCAGATTCGCGTCGTCTTTCAACGCGCCCGCGAGAAGGCGGAAGAGGGCGTCCCGGTCATCGTGTTCTTCGACGAGATGGACTCGCTCTTTCGTACTCGGGGAACGGGCATCTCTTCGGACATGGAATCGACGATCGTGCCTCAGTTACTGGCTGAGATCGACGGAGTGGAGTCGCTCCGCGACGTCATCGTCATCGGCGCCACCAACCGCGAGGACCTCATCGACCCGGCAATCCTGCGTCCGGGGCGACTCGACGTCAAGATCAAGATTGAGCGACCCGACGAAAGTGGCGCTTCGCAGATCTTTGAGCGGTACCTGCACCGTGAACTGCCGCTGGACGTCGACGAGATCCGCGCCAACGGTGGGGGCGACCGCGACAAGGCGCTACGCATGATGATCGAGAGCACCGTCACGAACATGTATCGCATCGACGACGACAACCGTTTCCTCGAAGTCACGTACCAGGGCGGCGACAAGGAGATCTTGTACTTCAAGGACTTCGCGTCGGGTGCGATGATTGAGAACATCGTACGGCGCGCTAAGAAGTTGGCGGTCAAGCGCGAGATCGCCGGCAAGGGGCGCGGCCTCAAGACCGAGGATTTGCTGGCCTCGATCCGCGAGGAGTACCACGAGAACGAGGACTTACCCAACACGACGAACCCCGACGACTGGGCGCGCATCTCGGGCAAGAAGGGTGAGCGGATCGTGTTCATCCGTACCTTGATTAATCGCGAGAAGGCCGAGGTCGCCGGAGGCCGCTCGATCCAGCACGTTGGTACTGGCCAATACCTCTAAGCATGGCCATCGCAAAGATTCTGGGTATCGAGACGGAGTATGGCATCGCGGGTGGACCAGACTTGGACCCCACGACGGCGTCGAGCATCATCGTCAACGCCTACGCTCAGCACGGGCGCACACGAATATCGTGGGACTTCAATGACGAGTCACCGGGGACCGATGCTCGCGGCATCTTGGGGGTCGGTTCTCTCGCCCCGATGATCGAAACACACCTCGCGAACACCGTGTTGACCAACGGGGCGCGACTCTACGTTGACCACGCCCACCCCGAGTACTCGTCGCCGGAGTGTCGCACACCCGTCGAAGCGACGCGATACGACCAAGCCGGAGAAGAGGTGATGCGCCGAGCTCTGCGGGTGGCCAACGAGTCGTTACCGCCCGAACTCGCCATCGCGCTCTACAAGAACAACTCCGACGGCAAGGGCAACTCCTACGGCACGCACGAGAACTATCTGGTGGCGCGCGACGTCGACTTCGCCGACGTCGTGCGTGCCATGGTCCCGCACTTCGTCTCGCGTCAAGTCGTGGTGGGCGCCGGCAAAGTCTCCTTCGAGACCGATCACGCCGCGTCGGCGGGTCCCCCTTTCCAATTGAGCGCCCGCGCTGAGTTCTTCGAGGAGGTCGTGGGTCTCGAAACCACGCTCAAGCGTCCGATCATCAACACGCGCGACGAACCGCACTCCGACGCCGACCGATTCCGGCGACTGCACGTCATCTGCGGTGACGCCAATATGAGTCCGATCGCGACACTCGTGAAATTGGGCTCGACCGCGCTACTCCTCGCGTCACTCGAGGACGAGGGAGCAGCCGCCTTCCCGTCGGCACCCACCCAACCAGTGCACGCCCTGCGGTCATATTCCTGTGACCCGAGCCTGCGCACGACCGTCGGGGACGACGAGGGTCGCACGCGCACCGCATGGGACTACCAAGACGAACTCTGGCACGTCGCCGATCGCTACGTGCGCCGCCGAGGGGGAGAGGCCGTCGCACCCGAGCACGAGGTTGCCTACATCTTGACGCAGTGGCGTGAGATGCTCGACGGCGTACGCGACGAGCCCCACGCCGTGGCTGATCGCGTGGACTGGGTGGCCAAACGACGCATCGTCGAAGGGTTTCAATCTCGTTACAATTTGTCGGACGGCGACGCCAAGCTGCGCGCGATCGACCTGCAATACCACGACATCCGTCGCGACAAGTCCCTGGCCCTGCGGGTGGGCTTTCGTGAGTTGTCGACCGAGGACGAGATTCGCGACGCCGTTCACCAGGCACCCGGTAGTACGCGCGCGTACTTTCGTGGGGAATGCGTGACCCGTTTTCCCGACAACATCGTCTCGGCAAATTGGGATTCGATCGTCTTTGACATCGGCCACGGGCCGCTGCAACGAATCCCCATGATGGATCCCACCCGGGGGACCCGCGAACTCGTGGGGGCACTGTTTGACGATAATTTAACTGCGGTCGCGCTCGTCACTGCTCTCAACGGGTAGAACTAATACGTGACTGAACAAGAGCGAATCCAAAAACAGCGAAACGAACGCACCCGCGAAGAAGGTGAGGACGTCGCACTCGTCGCCAAAAAAGGCGAGCAGCTCAAGGCGGAGTTGGACGACTTGTTAGACGAAATCGACGGCGTCCTGGAAGAGAACGCGGAGGAATTCGTTCGCAACTACGTCCAAAAGGGCGGCCAGTGATGGGCCTACCGCTCTTCGACGCCCAGAGCGATCCAGGTCCCTCCTTCGTACGCTTCGCCGAGATGTCGGGGCTCGCGTTACCTCCGACGTCGTCGGACCACTCGGCGCACGCGACTACGGTCGTCGCAGTGCGCTACGCCGACGGAGTCGTGATGGTGGCCGACCGACAGGCGACGTCGTATTACGTGGCCAATCGCGACATCCGAAAAATCGAAGCCGCGGATCGCTACAGCGCGTTGGCCATCTCGGGATCGGCCGCGCGAGGAATTGAGTTCATCCGTCTCGCCCAACTCTCCTTCGAGCACTACGAGAAGATGAGTGATTCGTCACTGAGCCTGGAGGGCAAGGCCAACTACCTTTCCCCTCTGATCCAGCGCAACAACCTCACCACCGCCCTGGTCGTTCTGCCCCTGTTGGCGGGCTGGGACCTCGCCCACCAGCGCGGACGCATCTTCGAGTACGACGGCGCCGGCGGCTGTTACGAACGACACGACTTCGCCGTGATTGGTTCGGGCACTCCCTTCGCCGACTCGACGCTGCGACTAGGGTATCGACCTGACCTGGAGCGAGACGACGCCCTGGCGCTCGCGGCACTGGCGATCTACGAGGCCGCGGATAATGACCCGAGCACCGGGGGACCGGACTTCGTTCGCAACATCTTCCCGATGATCGTGACATTGACCAGCGAGGGTTTCCGCGAACTGGACCGGACCGTCTCCGAGGGTGTCTTTCGTTCGATTAACGATCGACGCTCCGAATCCGGTGGTGTCGCGGGTGGAGCGTTGCGGTGAGCAATTACTTCTATGTGGCTCCCGAACAGCTCATCAAGGATCGGGCCGAATTCGCGCAGAAGGGCATCGCGCGGGGTCGTTCAATCGTTGCGGCGATCTACGACGTTGGCGTGGTGCTCGTGGCTGAGAATCCATCGGCCTCGCTCTATAAAATCTCCGAGATCTATGACCGCATCGCCTTCGCGGGTGTGGGAAAGTACAACGAATTCGATCGGCTTCGTGAAGCGGGCATCCGCTGGGCCGACGGGACCGGCTACACCTACTCGCGCGAGGACGTCGACGCGCGCGCGTTGGCGAACTACTACGCCCAGCACTTGGGTGACATGTTCACCGAGGGACAGAAGCCCCTCGAAGTCGAGATTCTCGTGGCCCAACTGGGTAACAAGTTTCGCTCCACCAAGCTCTATCGAATCGCCTACGAGGGCACTATCTCGGACGAGGAAAACTTCGCGGTGCTCGGTGGTGACGCCGAGACCATCAAGGAGCGCTTCGCCGCGCTCGGAGTGGGTCACCTATCGCTAGGCGAGACGCTCAAGAACGCGATGACGGCGTTGGCGGGACCCGACCGAGTCGTGCCCGTGGTCGACTTCGAGGTGGGGGTACTCGAGGACCACGGGGACCGTCGGACGTTTTCGCGGCTCGACGATCCCGAGATTGCTCGTCTACTCGCTTGAACGGGCACTAGGGTCTAAGCCATGCTGCGGCGGATCTACGGCATCGAGACGGAATACGGCGTGACGTACTCCTTACGCGGCCAGCGCCGGCTAAGTCCCGATGAGGTCTCGCGCTTCTTGTTCCGAAAAGTGGTCGCTTGGGGACGGTCGAGCAATGTCTTCTTAGAGAACGGCAGTCGGCTCTACCTCGACGTGGGATCGCACCCCGAATACGCGACCGCCGAATGCGATTCCCTCACGGATCTGATCGCCCAGGACAAGGCCGGCGAAGCGATCTTGCGCGAATTAGTGAGCCACGCCCAACAACAGCTCGACGAGGAAGGCGTGCGTGGCGACATCTTCCTGTTCAAGAACAACACCGATTCTTCGGGTAACTCCTACGGTTGTCACGAGAATTACTGCATCGAACGCATTGAGGACCTCACCCGCCTCGAGCAGGTCTTCATCCCGTTTCTCGTCACTCGTCAGATCTTCTCCGGCGCGGGCAAGGTCGTCACCAACTCCAAGGGCACGAATTTCTCCATGAGTCAACGCGCCGAGCACATGTGGGAATCCATCTCCTCGGCGACCACACGCTCGCGACCCATCATCAACACCCGCGACGAGCCGCACGCGGACCCCGAGAAGTACCGGCGGTTGCACGTCATCGTCGGCGATTCCAACATGAGTGAGTACGCCACCTTCATGAAGGTCGGCACCGCGGCCGTGGTGCTCGCGATGATCGAGGATCGAACGACGATCTTGCGCGACTACAACATGGTCTCGCCGATCAACGCCCTGCGCGACGTGTCGTACGATTTGTGGAGCAAGGAGCCCATCCATCTCGTCTCCGGGCGTGACATGACGGCCCTCGAACTCCAAGAGGACCTGTGCGAACGTGCCGAGCAGTTCATCGTTACGCGCGATATTCCCGCCGACCAGGTACGGGCCGTCAAGATGTGGCGAGAATGCATCGAGCAATATCGCTCGGACCCGATGGGGCTCGCTGATCGCGTGGACTGGATTGCCAAGCTACAAATCATCGAACGAGAGCGCGAGCGATCGGGTGTGGCCCTGGATGACCCCAAAGTGGCCTTGATTGACTTGCTCTATCACGATACGAACGTCGACCGGGGGCTTTATTACCGTCGTCAGGCCCGCGGACACTACCGACGCCTCGTCACCAATGACGAGGTGAACCAGGCGGCGCAGACGGCCCCGACGACGACGCGCGCCCATATGCGCGGCACCTTCATCCGCGAAGCAAAGAAATGGCACCGCGATTACACCGTGGACTGGGTGCACTTGAAGCTCAATGACGAGATGCAGCGAACGGTGCTTCTTAAGGATCCCTTTCGCAGTAACGATGAACGCTTCCAAAAATTACTCGCGTCCCTGGAGCGCCGACCCAAGGGGGAGTAGTTACGGAGAATCACTCGACGCGCGCCGAGAACAGTTGGTCGGTGCCGAACCCTCCCGCCCGACGCGCTGGTGCACGCTGCAACAGTCGCGTGCGCAACCTAAAAAGAGGCCCGCGCATCACCTGATCATCGAGTGGGCGCTCATTGTCGTCGTCGCCGTCGTCGTGCGACAGTCGCTCCTGGGGCACGATTACGCGCTCTGAGGCAATCGGCAAGGGCTCCGCACGGGTGTGATCGCTTAGTCGCTGGGGATCCGTGTAGCGAGCCTCGTCACGACGCTTCTATAAAAATCTCGTCACGACGCTTCTCTAAGAATTCAGTATCGTGCCCGTTATTCGACCACGATTGAAGTTTCTGGTGAGGCGACGACTAGCCTTGTGACGTGAGTGAGATTTCTCCAGGTACGACCGTCGACGAGCCGGTCGAACCAGCTCTACCGCACCACAAGGCCAAATCCTTGCGCCACCACGTCACTGAGTGGGGCATCATCATCATCGTGGCGCTGGTGGTCTCACTGGGGCTGCGCACCTACGCGTTTCAAACCTTCTACATCCCCTCGGTCTCGATGCAGCCGACGCTACAGGTGGGCGACCGCATTATCGTCGACAAGCTCTCCGCGCGCTTTGGCACGATTCATCGCGGCGACATCCTGGTCTTCAAGTCGCCGCCCACCGAGAACTGCGGCGGACCGCCCGTGGCAGATCTCGTCAAGCGCGTCATCGGACTCCCCGGCGACCACCTGTACTCGGTGGGCAACACGATCTACGTGAACGGCACCAAGCTCAACGAGGCCTGGCCCCACATTGAGCCCCTGGGAACACCGATCGCCACGGCGAACAACCCCATAGTGGTGGCCCCGAACCACTACTTCATGATGGGCGACAACCACCCCGACTCTTGTGACAGTCGCTTTTGGGGAACCATCCCGCGCTCGGACATCATCGGTAAGGCGTTCGTGAGAATCTGGCCGCTCAACCGACTGGGTTCCCTGTAGAACGCCGATAGGCGCGAACCGTACACTAGGAGAATGCTCAGTCTCAGCCCGGTGAAGATTTTGGTCATCGTGGCCGCGGTAGTCATCTTGCTCGGTCCCGACAAGTTGCCCGAAGTGGCGCGCAAACTCGGCACGTACTGGCAGACCCTGCGCCGATTCCAACAGCGTGTCGAGAGTGAAGTGCGCGACGCCTTGCCCGATCTGCCCAGCACCAGTGACATCGCACGAATGGCCCGCAGCCCCTTAAGCGCGCTCAATGAACTCGCCGACCGTGTCGAGCGCCCCGCCCCACCGCCCGACGACGCCGCGCCAGTGTCCGATGAGGGCGCGCCGTCACCGACCAGTTCCTATATCACCCCCCTCGTGAATCCGCCCTCTACCTCACCGCCACCCACTGGAAGCATCAGTGCCGACCCGTCGTTGAATTAATCGTGCCCAAAACCCGCGATGCAGCGACGGGGATGACCCTGGCCCAACACCTCGGCGAAGCGCGACGACGGTTCCTCATCTGCCTAGGGCTCACCGTGATTCTCGCCATTGTGTCCTTCGTGGTCTATCCGAACCTGCTCTCGATCCTGCAGCACCCTTACTGCCAAGCCGATCCCAAGAATTGCAAATTTCTGGTGACTAACCCCCTCGACGGATTGACGTTGCGCGTCAAGATCTCACTCTTCGGTGGGTTCCTCTTCGCCGCCCCGTTGTGGCTCTGGCACGCGTGGCGATTCATCACCCCGGGACTGAAGGCCCGCGAACGTCGCTACGCGTTGCCCTTCGTGCTGGGTTCGCTGATCTTCTTCTTCGGGGGCGTCGTTACCGCCTACTTGGTGTTTCGCCGCACTATCCAGTTTCTCGTCGCCATTGGCGGTCACTCCCTGATCACGTACTACAACCCCAATCAGTACCTGACCCTCTTCATTCTCATGATGCTGCTCTTTGGCCTCACCTTTGAGTTCCCCGTCCTCTTGGTGGCCCTCGAACTCGCCCACGTGGTCACACCTCGTCAGTTGCTGCGCTCGTGGCGCTACTCGGTCATCGCGATCGTCGTTTTCTCCGGGGTGATCACACCCTCGAGCGACCCGTTCTCGATGTTCGCCCTTATGCTCCCGCTCATCGTCTTCTACTTCATGGCAATCGGACTCGGGAAGTTGCTGGGACGATGAGGGAGGACTACCGTCGTCGCTTCACTGAGGCTCAGGGTTTTGGACTCGACCGATTCCAGGACGAGGCCCTCGACGCGGTCGACGCCGACGTCAACGTCCTCGTAAGCGCTCCGACGGGTTCGGGCAAGACGCTCATCGCCAATTACGCCATCGGTCGCGTTCTCGACCAGGGTCAACGCGCCTTTTACACCACACCCCTCAAGGCCCTGTCCAATCAGAAGTACGCCGAACTATGCGAACTCTGGGGTGAGCAGCGCGTGGGACTGCTGACTGGCGACACGTCGGTGAATCGATTGGCCGACGTAGTGGTGATGACCACCGAGGTACTGCGAAACATGTTGCTCACCGATTCCGACCAGCTCACGAAACTCGGGCTCGTTATCCTCGACGAAGTGCACTACCTTCAAGACCCCTTTCGTGGGGGAGTGTGGGAGGAGGTGCTCATTCTCACGCCCTCGGCCGTTCGTTTTGTCGCGCTCTCGGCGACCATCGGTAACGCCGCGTTCGTCGGAAAGTGGTTCGGTGAAGTTCGCGGTGAGACCACCGTCATCACCGAAGCGACCCGACCAATCACCCTGCACCAGCACTTGGCCGTCGTTCGTCGCGGTCAGCCCACCGCGGAAGTTCTCGAGCTCCTCGACGCCGAGCGACTCTCCGATGACGTACGGCGAATCGACAACGCGATGAAGGCCACGCGGCGGTTTCGGCCCGGTCCACGCTGGCAAGGTCCCAAATCGACGGCGCCACCAGCACCGTTCCGAGCTCCCCGGAGAAGTGAGTTGCTCCAGGCGCTCGAACGTGAAGACCTCCTACCAGTCATCGTGTTCATCTTTTCTCGGTCGGCGTGCGACGACGCGGTGCGCCAGTGTCGGCGCGACGGATTGCTCTTCACCACGCCCGAGCAACGCCGCGAGATCGAACTCGTCGCCGAGGCGCGCCTCATCGATTTCTCCGACGACGATCTCCACGCGCTCGAGTACAGCGACTTCATCGACTCCCTGCGACGCGGACTCGCCATGCACCACGCGGGCATGGTACCGGCCTTTCGCGAGATCGTCGAGACCTGCTTCATCCAGAACCTCCTGGCCGTCGTCTTCGCCACCGAGACGCTGGCCCTGGGCGTGAACATGCCCGCACGCTCGGTCGCCCTCGAGCGGTTCTCTAAGTACTCCGACGCCGGTCGTCGTTTCTTGACCAGCGGCGAATACGCCCAAATGACTGGGAGGGCGGGACGGCGGGGTCTCGACGACGAAGGCCACGCCATTGTCTGTTTTACCCCCGAGTCGTCCCTGGTGGACATCGGTCGCGTGGCGATCGCGCACCCCTCGGAACTGCACTCGTCGTTTCGACCCACCTACAACTTCACCGCCAACCTCATCAACCACTTCGAGATCGACACGGCCCTCGAGGTCGTGCAGCGGTCCTACGCCCAGTTCGAAGCGGACCACCGTCCCGCGGGTTCACGCCGATCACTCGGTGACCAGATGCGCGCGCGCCACCACGTCCTAGAAGAACTGGGCTACGCCGACGGATGGCGACTCAACGACCAGGGCCAACTGCTTCGTTCGATCTATCACGAATGCGACCTGCTCATCGCCGAATGCGTCACCGCGGGCATCTTCACCGACCTCGAGCCGGCCCAGTTGGCGGGGCTGTTGTCGAGTTTCGTCTTTGAGGCCAAGCGCGGCGCGCGGAGCGCCAAGCACCCGACGCCACCGGTGAAGCGAAAGAAGAATCTGCACGACCGCCTCGGTCCCGAGCGACGCCTTAATTTGAGTGAACGAACGCATGAGATCTCGGTCATCTCGGCGACGGTGCGCGAGGTCGAGGTCCGTTACCGCGTGCCCCACGCGAAGGAGCCCGACGGGAAGTTCGCCCCGGTCATCGCGGCCTGGGCCCGTGGTGTGACCCTGGGTACGGTGCTCGACCTCGCCGACGTCGAAGTGGGTCAGACCTCACCCGGTGATTTCGTGCGCAACGCCAAGCAGGTCGCGGACTTGTGCGAGCAACTCTCGCGCCTGACTCACCTCGGTGAAGTCGCCCAGACGGCCAACGAGGCCCGCGATGCCGTGCTGCGTTCGGTGGTCGCGGGTGCTTCGACCGTCCACCCGCGGGGCTGAATTCGCCCCTAGTCTTTTTGTTCCATGCACCCCTACGTTGTCGAACAGTTCACCGACGCGGAACAAGCGGTGTTACGCCGGTACTTCACCAACCTTGAGGGTCCCGTCTTCGCCCTGGTCAACCTACCCGAGGTGGTCAAGGGTGCGCTTTTCGCGCGCTATTCGCGCTCCTCGAAGAGCCTGCGGCGACTCTTCCTGGACGAGTTCGTGGGTGACCTCGAACTCGCGGGCGACGCGGGGGTGGACGCCACCGTTGGCCTGGACCGCGCCGACAGCCTCTACCAGAAGATCTTTTTCGAGTACGGCGACGACTCCGTCGCTCAACTCGGGGGAGTTCACTTGGCCTGCGAACAATCGAGCAACGTCTTGACCAAAGTCCTCGAACGTGGCCGCATCATGAGTTACCTGGAACAGTCCACGCGTTACCTGGGATACGACCGACGGCTGGAGAATGGACTGTACCGCTACTACCGCGACCACGACGTCCTCGAATCACGATTGGGGGCGCGCTACGTGGGTGAGATGGACCGTATGTTCGACACCTACGCCCAACTCCTGCCTCAGTTGACGGGATTTCTCACCGACAAATACCCCAAGACGCCCGAGGATACCGACTTCGTCTACCGTCAGGCGATCCGTGCCAAGGCGCTCGACGCCGTCCGCGGACTCCTGCCGGCTAGTTCCTTGTCGAATCTGGGGATCTACGCCTCGGGTCAGGCCTACGAATCGCTGCTACTTCGCATGAGGGCCCATCCATTGCCCGAGGTACGCCAGTACTCGCAACTCATGATCGACGAATTACGTAAGGTTATCCCGAGTTTTCTGAAACGCATCGACGTCCCCGAACGAGGTATCGCCTGGACCCGTTACCTCGCCCAGTCCCGCGGCGCCACGCGAGACGTGCTCAACACGCTCTTAGATGATCTCGTGACCACCACCGACGAGGAACAGGTGCACCTCGTCGCCTACGATCCCCAGGGGGAGGAACGCGTCCTCGAGGCCATTGTGTTCGCCAACTCAGCCCTCGGCCACGACGACGCCACGGCGCGCGTGGCCACAATGACGCCCGAACAACGTGAGCACCTGATGAAGGCCTACGTCGGGGAGCGCGCCAATCGGCGCCACCGGCCTGGTCGCGCCCTAGAGCGCACCGATTACCGTTTCGAACTGGTGACGGACTACGGGGCCTTTCGCGACTTGCAGCGTCACCGACTGCTCACCATCGAGTGGCAGCCCCTGGGGGTCGATTTGGGCTACGACGTGCCCGAGCTCATCGTCGAAGCGGGCCTCGCCCCGCAGTACGAGGAGTCCCTCGCACACTCGGCGGCGCTCGTACGCGATCTGCACGAGGAGTTTCCCGATCAAGCCCAGTACGCCGTCGCCCTGGCCTTTCGCATTCGCTACGTCATTCAGATGAACGCGCGTGAAGCGATGCACCTCATCGAACTACGCTCGGGGCCCCAAGGTCATCCCAGTTATCGACGCGTCGCGCACGAGATGTTACGCCTTATTCGCGAAAAGGCTGGTCACCAAGCAATTGCTGACGCAATGAGCTTCGTGGACCACTCCGATACCGATCTGGAGCGACTTGAGTCCGAGCGTGCCGCGGAGCGAAATCGAACAAAAAAGGATTATTAATCAAAAATAATGCAGAAATGACCCAAACTGTGGGGAAAAGGCTCTACACTGCCTGCGCTACTGAGAAGGACGTGTATGAGTATTGACGGTGAAAACGACGAAGTATTTGACGAAGAAGAACTCGCTGAGGGCTTCGACGAAGAGGTAATAGGCGACGACGTCGACATAATTGACGACGAGGACGACATCGACGTCGTCGTCGCCGACGAGGACGTCGCGGACGAGGACGAAGCGGACGCCGACGACGAAGTGGACGAGGAAGCACCCGTCCTAACGGTGGTGGCCGACGATGATGACGATTTGGCCGACGACGCGGACGTCGAACTGGCACTGGACGAAGTACTAGCCGAAACCATTCGCCGCACCACGACGCCCGAGGACGACGACGACGGACCCATTGAGGTTGATCCCTTAGTGGATCCCCTCGAGACCATTCTCCCCAAACAAGATGACGAGTTTCGTTGCAAGTCGTGTCGACTGCTGAAAAAGATGAGCCAGCTAGCCGACCCCGAGAAGACCCTCTGTCGCGACTGCGTCTAGTGACGCGTCATATCCGTGGCTGAACATTCCGTGGAGCTCGTCATTCGTCGCGCGTCGCGCGATGACCCCCTCGAACACCTCATCGACGCCGTGCTCGCGCGAGCGCGGAGTGTTCGCGGGGGCGAGGCCCTCCTTGAGCAACTCTGGGGCCCTGAGATCAGTCCCACTGCGCTGCACGAGGCAATTAGGGCGACGGTCGATCAAGGGGTCCTCTGGATAGCCGAGCGCGACGGGGGTGTCGTCGCCGCGGCCCTCGTTCGTGATCGTTGCGTCCAGGCGATCTGGGTCGAACCCGCATATCGTCGACGCCACATCGCCACGATCCTCTTGGACGCTCTTCTCGACGCCCAAGATTTCCCCGTGGACGCGTGGGCGTTACCAGGGGATCGAGCGACCAAGTCGCTCTACGAATCAGTGGGCTGGAAGGCCCGACTGCTAACTATGCGCGGCGTGTAGTCGGTCGATGTGGTGCGCGCGTCGGTGGCGGCGGTGGCGGGACCTTCATGCCGAGTAGTTTGGCGAATTCGGGAATCGCCCCAGCGTTCTTCACGGCCAGGGCCCGACACGATTCGTCCGCGGGAATACCCTGGGGCTTGACGTTGCGTCGAATTGAGGTCTCGACGGTCAAATTGACGAGTTCAGTCCAGGTCGCGACGTTCTGGTCAGCGGTCAATGCCGCCGAGACCAGGGCGACCAGGGCGGTGGCGGTCTCGGACGACACCCGCGTGGACATGTCCGGGGGGCGCGCGACGAGTCGCAGGGCCTCGGCCACATTGTTGGACTTCATCGCCGCGTCGAGTCTCTCGGTCCACTGCGTGCGCAGGATCTCCAGGCGAGTGGTGAGAGCACCCTGAAGTTCCTTTAGCTGCGTGCGAGCCTCGTCATCGAGATTGGTGGTCTTGGCCGAGGTCACCACGGCGCGCAAGTCGCGCAACCGCAGTTCCTTGCCCGCACCAAGGGCCCCCGCGGCGCGGTCTTTCCACATTGCCAACGTGGTCTTGGGCAACAAGTCTTCGGCAATACGGTCAATGGTGCCCGGATCGATGGTCGGACGACCCTGGGCCGTCGCGTTCTTATTCTGCTCGGCCACCGCGGTACGGACCGAGGGCATGCCACCACGGAGCAACTGCTCTGCTACCGGGAGTTGCTCGGGCGACAGCGTCGCGAGGAACGCGTTGCGAAAGGTCGTTGTCACCGGGGGAGCGCCGGGCACGCCCGTACGCTCACGACCGGGGCGGCGCTCGCCGCCTGGACGATCCCCGCGGGGTCGCTCGGTACGAGGTCGGTCGGGACGAGGACCACGCTCGCTCGCGGGACGATCACCACTGGGATGGTCGGGACGAGGACCACGTTCGCTCGAGCGCTCCTTGGCTCCGGGCCGTGCGCCGCGTTTGGCGCCGTCGCGACGACTTTCGCCGCGCTCGTCGGAATCGCGTCGCGGGCCACGCCCCTTCGAGGCGTAGGTAACGGTCACGTCGGGAGTCGACTTCTCCGAGACGATCAATTCGATGCGTTCCTTACGGGGATCGAGTGGCGACGCGGTCTTGGGTGCCATCACGGACAACACCTCCATGCCCTCCATGAACTGCTCCACGTCGGCACGGTACACGGCGCCCACGACGGGGCCGCCCGGCACTAGTGCCGCACTTAGCACGCCTTTGGGCAGTTTCGCTCCCGCGGCGCGCCACGTAGCGACGTCTCCGTTAAGGCTGGTGATTTCGATCTCAATGCGACGAGACATAGGAAAACAATCTACTCGTTTTCTGACGTCAAATATTCCGCATTCGACGAGGATGGACCTTCGAGGGACTCTCTAGCATGGTCCAATGAGCGAAAACACCGAGCACGACGCACCCGAACCCGAGCGCGACGAGGCATCGGAACCAACGGCCGACTCGACCACGACAGATGCCGCACCCGGCGTTGATGACGCACAAAATACTGCGCTGCGCTCTCATCGCGTCAGTGCGCGCGACGACGCGCCGGGCATCGACGACGCGCAAGGTTTACCTGAGGGCTCCGTCGACGACCCGACGACGGGGACCCCAGATGACGCACCGAACGAGGGGAGTGGTCCCGTGGTCATGGCGGCACCCACCACGCCGATCAACGAGAGTTCGCTACCTGGCTACGCCTACGTGTCATCGTCGCCGAGATCAGCGAGGTCACTCTGGTCAAGTCGCATCACTCTTCTCCTCGTCGCCGCGCTGGTGGGGGGGCTCGCGGGTCATTTCAGCTCGAGCCACACTACGACACCATCCGCCGCGATTCCGGTCAACACCGATCCTTCGACTCCTGTCTCCTCGGGAATCCTCGGTGGTCTTTCCATTCCGAACCTGGTGATCAAGGTACAACCCTCCGTCGTCTCGATCGACGTCAAGGGTCAAGGCACTGAAGACCAGGGAACGGGCATGATCATCTCCAAGAATGGTCTGGTCATAACGAACAATCACGTCATCGCAGCGTCAGTACCCGGTGGCACGATTACGGTGACGCGTACGGGTTCCACGCAAGCCCTACCCGCCACCCTCGTTGGCACGAACCCCGTCGATGACGTGGCCCTCATCCGTATTGATAGCGCATCGAACCTGCCCACCGTGACCTTTGGCAACTCCAACGCGCTCGTCGTCGGCGATGCCGTCGTCGCGATTGGCAACGCCTTGGGCCTCGCCGCCGGGACCCCGACGGTCACCAACGGCATTGTCTCGGCCCTCGGCCGCACGGTCACCGCTTCCTCGACGACGAGTTCCGAGACACTCAACAACATGATTCAAACCGACGCCGCCATCAATCCGGGTAATTCCGGCGGACCGCTCCTGGACGCCCAAGGTGACGTCGTCGGGATGAACACCGCCGTCGCGGGAACCCTGCCCGACGGCACTAGCGCCCAAAACATCGGCTTCGCCATACCCGTGGCCACCATCGAGACGCTTCTTCGGACCCTGGAGGCCGGACAGAGCGTCGTGAACCATGGCGCTTTCATCGGCGTCGATATTTCATCCATGGACCCGACATTGCAATCGGAGTACGGGTTCAGCGTATCTAGCGGCGCCGTCGTCATGAGCGTGGTCCCGGATTCGGGCGCGTCGCGAGCGGGCATCAAGCAGGGCGACGTCATCGTCGCGATCAACTCTACGCTCGTTGCCAGCGCACAAGATGTTTCGAGCATTCTCTCATCGCTGCATCCCGGCGACACCATCTCGGTCAAGATCGTTCGCGGCACTACCACGTTGACCAAGAGTGTCACGCTGGGCACCGCGCCCAAAGGCTGAGTGACTTCCTAGTGAGGGAACCCCAACAACCGTGTGTCCATCTCCCCCGACCGCCGATAATGTACGTTCCGTAAGGCATAATACCTGATGGGATAGCATATTCTCGACCTAGCGTCAAATCCAACGACCTAGGAGAAATCCAATGACCATGACCGACACCACCACCGTCGAGGGCCTAACCTTCACCGGCACCCTGATCAGAATCGATCGCCGAGTCAACAACGAAACGGGCGAACTCTACCCATTCGCAACGGCTATCTTCCAAATGTCATCGGGCCAAGAGAAGCGACTGGAACTCCGACCAATGCTCCGCAACGACGCGGGCGACATTGAGTTGCGGGCATACCAAATCCTCATGGAAGCGGAGCGACCCAGCCGGTGGCAGGTGTCGGTATTCGGAACAATCTCGAAGCCGACCGCTGACGGACGACAGTTCATCAACTACACCGCCGCCAACGCATTCCCCGCGTAGCCACGATGGAAGCCAACTGCCCTCGATGCCCCGCACCAGTGCGCCTGCACCGAACCAGCAGCACCGCGCGACCCAACACTGAGTCGTGCCTACTCACCCAGAACCAGTGCTACGCACTGACCTGGGCCCACCGACTCGCCGACCACTACGACATCGAGCGAACACCGGTGCAACTCGTCGGGAACAAACAAGCGTTGCGCGGCGACCGTGTCGCATGAGCCACTTCCTGCACTCGATACCGTGGCAAGCCATCGCCGCAATCATCGCCGTCGCTGGAACCGCGTACGTATCATTCCGCTTCGGACGACGCTGGCGACGAGGCTACCGAGAAGCACTCGCCAACCGCAAGGAGTACCACGCCCTGAAGGCCGACGCTCAACTGCGCTCAGCAATGCACAACGAAATGAGGGTTGATGCCAGTCCCATCATCAACATTGGTACTGGCACTGGCGTGCAGTCCGAACTGCGTGACACCAGACGAGCGGTTCACAGGGGAGATGACACTGCTCCTTTTTGTGCTTTTTGCGGTCG
>JAJZEN010000150.1 GCA_021828545.1 Actinomycetes bacterium | reverse complement strand
GGTCTTCGCCGAACTCCTCGCGACGTCGCTGAATGACATCATGGCGAACCCGGTGGCCCAAGGAACCCTGGACGTCTCGTTTTATCGGGACGACCTCGATCGACGACCCTTCGTCGCTGGCGCCACGTCAGAGGTCCCCGGGGACCTCAACGATCGAGTGGTTCTCCTGGTCGACGACGTCCTCTTCACGGGTCGCACGATTCGATCGGCCCTGAACGCGCTGGCGGATTTTGGTCGTCCTCGCGCGGTGCAATTGGCGGTAATGGTCGATCGCGGACACCGCGAACTGCCCATACGTCCGGACTACGTCGGCAAGAACCTCCCCACGTCGATGAGTGAGGACATCGTCGCGACCCGCGAGGGCGTGTGGATCGGGTCCAGGTCCGACTCGTGATCAATACAATCCGGGGGCGAAATCTGTTGAGCCTCGATCACTTGAGTGACCGCGCCATCCTCGAGGTCCTCGATACGGCCGAGCTCTTCGTCGAGGTCAATCAACGCACGATGAAGAAGGTCCCCGCCCTCAAGGGCCGCGTGGTGGCGTCGTTGTTCTACGAGGAATCCACTCGCACGCGCCTAAGTTTCGAGACCGCCGCCAAACGCCTCTCCGCGGACGTCTTGTCCCTCGCGGTCGCCTCGAGCAGCGTGAAGAAGGGCGAGTCGTTACGCGACACGATCGCCACGATCGACGCCCTGGGCATCGACGCGGTCGTTCTGCGACACCAATCCAGTGGCGCGGCCCACCAAGTGAGCGACTACGTCCCCCACGTGCGGGTCATCAACGCCGGTGACGGACTGCACCAGCACCCCACCCAGGGTCTGCTCGACGTGTTCACCGTGCGCCAGGTGCTCGCCGAGCGGGTCCACGCTCGGGGTCCCGAGACCGGTCGTGAGCTCTTTTTGGACCTGCACGTGTTGATCGTGGGCGATATCCGACACTCGCGCGTGGCGCGTAGCGACGTCGCGGCGTACTCCGCCCTGGGCGCGCAGGTGCGCGTGGCGGGACCGGGGACGTTGCTCCCGGCCTCCCTCGACGGTTGGCCCGTTACCGTAGCCGACGACTTTGACGACGCCCTGGAGTGGGCGGACGTGGTGTGCGTCTTGCGGCTACAACGCGAGCGCGGTACCGGATCTTTCGTCCCGAGTCTGGCCGAGTTCACTCGAACGTACGGATTGACCACGGAGCGGGCTCGTCGATTGCGCGACGGGGCGCTCATCTTGCACCCGGGCCCGATGAATCGGGGAGTGGAGATCGATTCGGCCGTGGCCGATTCCGGCGCGGCGGTGATCGAGCGCCAGGTGACCAATGGCGTGCCTATCCGCATGGCGACGCTCTACTTGACCATCAGTGGTTCACCCGAGGAGGACGCCGCGTGACCTATATCCTTCGCCGGGGTCACGTCATTGGTCCGTCGTCGACCCGAGTCGCCGACGTGTTGGTGCGTGATGGACGCATCGTCGCGATCGATGAACGACTCGACGCCCCGGCCGGGGCGCTCGAGATCGACGCCGAGGGCTGCTGGGTCGGGCCCGGTTTGGTGGACCTCCATACGCACTTACGCGAACCCGGTCGCGAGGCGGCCGAGACGATCGAGAGCGGCGCCCTCGCCGGCGCGATTGGGGGGTACAGCGCAGTGGTGGCCATGCCGAACACCGAACCGGCGCTGGACAACGTGGCCCTGGTCTCCTTCGTTCTCGATCAGGGCGCGCGCACGCCGATCGACGTCGCGGTGGCCGGGGCCATCACCCGGGGTCGCGAGGGTCACCACTTGGCACCCCTGGCCGAAATGGCGATGTTGGGAGTGCGACTCTTCACCGACGACGGCCAGGGCGTGCAGGACGCCGCGGTGATGCGTCGAGCGCTCGAGTACGCGCGTCCCCTGGGCGTGCGCCTCGCCCAGCACTGTGAGGACGAATCCCTGGCGGCGGGGGGCTCGATGAACGAGGGCGCTCTCAGTAGCCGACTCGGTTTGGTCGGGCGACCTGCGCTGGCGGAGGAACTGATGATCATGCGCGACATCGAACTCGTGCGCCTCACGGGGGGGCGCGAGCACTTCCTACACGTTTCGACCGCCGCGTCGCTCGCTCTGGTGACGGCCGCGCGTCGCGACGGCCTCGACGTCACGTGCGAAGTCGCGCCGCATCACTTCACGTTGGACGAGTCGTACTGCGAGGGTTTCGACGCCCAGTTCAAGGTCCACCCGCCGTTGCGCACTGCGGCGGACGTTGCGTCGCTGCGCGGGTCTCTGCGACGGGGCGACGTGACCGCGGTGGCCACGGACCACGCACCGCACGCGCCCGAGTTCAAGGACATGGCCTTTGACGAAGCACCCGCGGGAATGTTGGGTCTCGAGCACGCCGCGTCGCTCACCTACGAGGCCCTGGGGGCTGATGCGTGTGATCCCGTGCGTTTCTTCGAGGTCCTGAGTCGTGGTCCGGCGCGGATCGCCCAATTGCGCGCGAACGACGCGCGCGCGCGCCACGGTGCCCACGGCGGCGACGTCGCCGTGGGGGAGGACGCGAACCTCGCCGTCTTTGATCCGCGGGTTCTCTGGCGCGGCTCGCGCCTGGACCTGCACAGCCGAGCGCGTAATACGCCCTACGATGGCCGTCAGCTGATGGGTCGCGTCACCACTACCATCGCCAAGGGCCACTTAGTCGTTCACGAAGGGAAACTGGTATGAATCGCCCCCGCGCCACGCTGGTGCTGCGTGACGGCGCCACGTTCGAGGGGTACGCCGCCGGCTTCTTGCCCGACAGTGGTGTGGTCGGTGGTGAATTCGTGTTCAACACCGCGTTGTCGGGTTACCAGGAAGTCATCACTGACCCCAGTTACGCGGGACAGGTCATCACTTTCACGTATCCCCACATCGGTAACTATGGCGTTACCCCCCTCGACGACGAAGCACAGCGGCCCTGGTGTCGAGGTCTCGTGATGCGGGAACTCTCGACGCGACGTTCCAATTGGCGCTCCGAGGAGGAGTTGGAGGATTTCGCGCGCCGCCACCGCCTGGCGGTACTCGTGGGTGTCGACACGCGACGTCTCACGCGCCATCTGCGTCGTCACGGTGCGCTGCCAGGGGCCTTCGGCCACGCCGATCCTGAGGTCATCGCGCGCGCCGCTCAGCGCGCTGAGGGGACCGACGGCCAGGATTTCGTGGGTCTGGTTACCACTCGCGCCGCCTACCAGCGCGGTGCGGGTGACCTGCACGTCGTGGCCTACGACTACGGCATCAAATCCACGATGGTCGACCAGTTGGCGCAGCGATTCAAAGTGACGGTCGTCCCCGCGAGCACCAGCGCCGCTCAGGTCCATGCCCTGTCACCTGACGGCGTCTTCCTCTCGAATGGGCCCGGCGACCCCGCGGCCCTAATCGCGGCGGTGCGCGAAATCGAACTACTCGTGGGGACGGTGCCGATCTTTGGCATCTGCTTGGGACACCAGCTTCTGGCGACCGCCCTGGGCGCGACGACCTTCAAGCTACCCTTTGGACATCACGGTTCGAACCACCCCGTCCAGGACCTCAGCACGGGCCGCATCGAGATCACCGCGCAGAACCACAACTACGCCGTCGCGCCGGAGTCGCTCGAGCGCGCGGTGGTGAGTCACGTGAACCTCAACGACGGTGTCGTCGAGGGTGTCGCGTGCCCCGAGGAGCGTTGTTTCTCCGTGCAGTATCACCCCGAGGCCGGACCGGGTCCCCACGACGCGCGCTACCTCTTCGCACGATTCGACAACCTACTTCGCACCGGTCGATTGGAGAGTGTCTGATGCCGCGTCGTCGTGATATCGAAAGCATCATGGTCATCGGTTCGGGTCCGATCGTGATCGGCCAGGCGTGCGAGTTCGACTACTCCGGGACCCAAGCCTGCCAGGTGTTGCGTGCGGACGGCTTCAAGGTGATCCTGGTGAATTCGAATCCCGCCACGATCATGACCGACCCCGGTACGGCCGACGTCACCTACGTCGAGCCCCTGGACCCCGACGTGCTCACCGACATCCTTGAACGCGAGCGCCCCGACGCGTTGCTACCCACGCTGGGGGGTCAGACCGCGCTCAACTTGACAATGGAGTTAGTGCGTCGCGGCGTGCCGCAGCGACTCAACGTCGAAGTGATCGGGGCGCGCCCCGAGGCCATCGACACGGCGGAGAATCGTGAACTCTTCAAGGCCGCCATGGCCGACATCGGCCTGGCCGTTCCCGAGTCGGGGTTCGCGCATTCGGTGACCGAGGCCCTCGAGATCGCCCGCGGCATCGGCTGGCCGATCATCATCCGCCCGAGCTTCATCCTCGGGGGCGCGGGCACTGGTATCGCTGACAATGCGGCGGACCTAGGGCGCCTGGCCGCCGAAGGCATCGACGCGTCGCCCATTGGCGAGATCCTCGTCGAGAAGTCCATCGCGGGGTGGAAGGAGTACGAGCTCGAGGTGATGCGCGACGTGGCCGACAACTGCGTGGTGATCTGCGGCATCGAAAACTTCGATCCGATGGGAGTGCACACCGGGGATTCGATCACCGTCGCCCCTATCCAGACGCTCTCGGACGTGGAATACCAGGCCATGCGCGACGACGCCTTCGCGATCCTTCGCCGCGTGGGTGTCGAGACGGGCGGCTCGAACGTGCAGTTCGCGGTGAACCCGGCCACGGGCGAACGGCTGGTGATCGAGATGAATCCGCGCGTGAGTCGCTCCAGTGCCCTCGCCTCGAAGGCCACGGGCTTTCCCATCGCCAAGATTGCCGCCCAACTGGCGGTGGGCTACACGCTCGACGAGATCCGTAACGACATCACCAAGGTCACGCCGGCCAGCTTCGAACCGGTGATCGACTACGTGGTCACCAAGATTCCACGTTGGGCCTTCGAGAAGTTGCCGGGAGCTACGCCCGAACTGGGCACGAGAATGCAGTCGGTGGGCGAGGTGATGGCGATCGGGCGCACCTTCGCGGAATCACTGCAAAAGGCCATTCGCTCCCTCGAGCAAGGTCGGCTGGGCTTCGCCCTGGGGGCGTCCAACGAGTTCGCGGACCTCGATGACGTGACGCTATGGCACCGGTGTGTCGTGGCGACGCCCGAGCGGCTCTTCGCGCTGCACGAAGTTCTCTGGCGTGGCGCGAGCGTGACGGAGGTGGCCGCGCGCACCAAGATCGATCCGTGGTTCATCGAACAGTTGATGAGCATCATCGAACTCGAACGCGAGTTGGCTCAGGTCGATCCCGCGACGCTGGACGCGCGCGAGTGGCGACGATTCAAACAGGCGGGATTCTCCGATCCCCAGATCGCGTCGCTTACGGGGTTGGCGATCGGTGAGGTCCGCGCCCGACGCCGCGCCGCGGGAGTGACGACCACCTTCAAGACGGTGGACACCTGTGCGGCAGAATTCGATGCGCTGACGCCGTACCACTACAGCACCTACGAGGACGAGAGCGAAGTGCGGTCGTCACCTCGTGATCGCGTGATCATCCTGGGTTCGGGACCTAACCGCATCGGTCAGGGAATTGAGTTCGACTACTGCTGCGTGCACGCGGCCACGGCGTTGCGCTCCATGGGTTTTGAGACCGTGATGGTGAATTGCAATCCCGAGACCGTCTCGACGGATTATTCGACCTCGGACCGACTTTACTTC
>JAJZEN010000080.1 GCA_021828545.1 Actinomycetes bacterium | reverse complement strand
AGCCCGAGGTACACCCTTAGCCGACCGCGTGACATAGCGCCGAACTCCCCCCTGGGCGTGGACGACGTGGACGCACTTGTCTCACCTCTGGCCCCGCGCCCGTACGTCGTGCTTCTGGGCGTGGGCGAGGCTGGCGACGACGTTCACCACCGCGACCGCCACCACCCGCTGCTCCTGGCTGACGGCCACGCCCGGACGTGGTGTCACGACGAATCTCCCGAGTTCCTCGTGACGCCAACGACACGTGATCTGCGACTGGGGTCCGGGGATCCCGTAGTCGTCCGCCGGCCATCGCATCCCGACGTGGATCACGCTGCCGTCGTCGTGGATTTGTGCGTAGGGGGTCCCCATCTCGGTTTCGAAGTGACACTCGCGCAGACTCAAGATTTTCGTAAGGGTCGCGCACGTATCGGCGATGACTTGCGTCGAGTCAACGCCGGCAGCGACGTTCGCGGCCGCCTTCGATAACGTCGCCACGTAGACGCTCTCATCGCTCGCGAGGCGACGATGACGACGCGAGCGTGCCGCGAGCTCGGTCACGACGATGCCCACCACCACGAGAGATATCGTGGTCTCGAGGTCGGGTCGGTGACTTATTGTGAAGCGTTCATAGGGCGGCGCCAAGAAGAAGTCGAACCATACCGCCGCCGACACCGTGGTCACCAGTCCACCGAGGCGTCGTCCAACAATGGCCATCCCTTCGATGAGGGCGACCAGGACCAACGCCGCGCCGACGTTGGTGAAGGATGCGCGAAAAGGGACGAAACTGGCCGCCGCACCGGGGGGAAGCAAAAGCGCGGCGGCCAGTGACCAGAGCGTGGGGTGGGTACGGACGTTTTCGAGTAATCTCACCGCTACTCCATCTTCGCCAGGGCTTCGTTGAGTTGCAGCACGTCGATGTAACTAGCGCCAAGGAAACCGAATTGCGCTCCGTGGGTCTGACGCGAGATCAGTGCCCTCAGGCGACTCGGCGAGATGCCAGTGGCCTTGGTCACCATCGGAATCTGCACCAGCGCGTCCTGGGGAGAGATGTCCGGGTCGTACCCCGAACCCGAGGTCGTCACCAGGTCGGGCGTCGGATTGACCCCCATCGAGTGCCAATACGTCACCAACGCCTCGGTGTCGGCGAGCAACACCTTCGACCGCGGCCCGAGGTTCGTCGCCCCGGACTCGCCGCTGACGCCGTTGTTGACGAGTGGATTGTCGCCACCAGAAATACTCTTCTTCGGATTCGCCGCGTAGGGTCCGAAGTCGTCGGGGCGTCCGTGGAAGAACTTGGGACTGGTCCAGTTCTGTCCGATGAGCGTCGAACCGTGCGAGGTGATCGAACCATCGGCTTGGAACTTGAAGAACACTTGGGCGACCCCGGTGCCCGCGAAGGCGTAGACGAAACCGAAGACGACGAGGCAGATCACGGCCATGGTGAATGAACGACGTAGGTGAAGAATCATGATGTCTCTCTCTAGTAGGCGTGCAACGCGACGAGCACGAGGTCAATGAGCTTGATGAAGACGAAGGGGACGAGCACGCCGCCCACTCCGTAGATCCATACGTTGCGCCGCAGGATCGCGGCGGAATTGGCGGCGCGAAACTTCACCCCGCGCAGCGCGAGGGGAATGAGCGCGATGATGACCAACGCGTTGAAGATGACCGCGGACAGCACGGCGCTCTCGGGACTGTGAAGGTGCATAATGTTGAGCGCCCCGAGTTGGTGGTACTTGATCGCGAAGAGCGCCGGAATGATGGCGAAGTACTTCGCGATGTCGTTGGCGATGGAGAACGTAGTGAGTGAGCCCCGCGTGATGAGCAGTTGCTTGCCGATCTCGACGATGTCGATCAACTTCGTCGGGTTGGAGTCCAAGTCGACCATGTTGCCCGCCTCCTTGGCCGCAGTGGTACCGGTGTTCATCGCCACGCCGACGTCGGCCTGCGCGAGTGCCGGCGCATCGTTCGTGCCGTCGCCGGTCATGGCTACGAGTTTGCCGCCCTCCTGCTCCTGCTTGATCAGCGCCATCTTCGCCTCAGGGGTGGCCTCAGCGAGGAAATCATCCACGCCCGCTTCCTGGGCGATCGCGGCGGCCGTCAGCGGGTTGTCACCAGTGATCATCACCGTGCGAATGCCCATCTTGCGCATCTCCTCGAACTTCACCTTGATGCCCTGCTTGACGACATCTTTCAGTTCGATCACGCCCAGGACCACCGCGCCATCGGTGACCGTCAAGGGAGTGGAGCCGGCGCGCGACACCCGTTCGACGATGTCGTCGAGGTCGGCGGGCACCGAGCCACCCTGCTCGGCGACCCAGCGCTTCACCGACTCCGACGCGCCCTTGCGGATCTGGCGCGTGCCCATATCGAGTCCCGACATACGCGTGGTGGCGGTGAAAGGGACGAAGACGTGACTCTCGTCGAGTTGGCGCTCACGTATCCCGAAGTTCTCTTTGGCGAGCACCACGATCGAGCGGCCCTCGGGCGTCTCGTCAGCCAGTGAGGCCAGTTGAGCCACGTCAGCCACCTCCTGCTCGCTGTGTCCCCCAACGGGGAAGAAATTGGCTGCCATACGGTTACCCAACGTGATCGTGCCGGTCTTGTCCAGGAGCAGCGTCTGTACGTCGCCGGCCGCCTCGACGGCGCGCCCGCTCATCGCCAGTACGTTGCGCTGCACCAATCGGTCCATCCCGGCGATGCCGATCGCCGACAATAGGGCGCCAATCGTGGTGGGGATGAGACAGACCAGCAGGGACACCAACACGACCACCGAGACCGTGGCCCCGGCGAAGCCCGCGAAGGGCTGGAGGGTGACGACCACCGGAATGAAGACGATGGTGAGGACCGCCAGAAGGATAGTCAGGGCGATCTCATTGGGCGTCTTTTGACGATTCGCGCCCTCTACGAGCGAGATCATGCGATCGATGAACGTGTGGCCTCGTTCGGCGGTGATGCGCACCACCACCCGGTCCGAGAGAACCTTGGTGCCGCCGGTGACCGCGGAACGATCACCACCGGATTCGCGGATCACGGGGGCGGACTCACCCGTAATTGCCGATTCGTCCACCGAGGCGATTCCCTCGATAATCTCGCCGTCACTGGGGATGACGTCGCCAGCTTCGCACACCACGGTGTCACCTTTGGACAGGCTGGCGGCGGGGACGAGCTCCTCGCGGCCGTCGGGCGACAACCGGCGCGCCGCGGTCTCGGAGCGCATCTTGCGTAACGTGTCGGCTTGGGCTTTGCCCCGGCCTTCGGCCATCGCCTCGGCGAAGTTTGCGAAGAGCACGGTAAGGATCAACCAGACGGTGATCGACCAGGTGAAGGTGCTCGGGTGAGCGATCGCCTCGAGCAGGGTGATGACCGAACCCACTAAGACGACGAACATGACGGGATTACGAACCTGAACGCGCGGGTCCATCTTCTTGAACGCGCCAAAGAACGCCTGACGTAAGATCTCGCGGTCGAAGAGACCACGCGCCTGGGCGACGCCACGCGAGGCGGACTCGCTCGTGGATGGGGTGAGGACGTGCGACATCAGAAGAACCTTCCGTGGCTAAGCATTTCGACGATGGGTCCCAGCGAAATGGCCGGGAAGAACGTGAGACCACCAATGATCAAGATGACGCCAATGGTGAGGCCGACGAACATGCCATTATCCGTGCGGAAGGTGCCGAGGGACTCGGGCACCACGTTCTTCGCCGCCAGGGCACCGCCCAGGGCGAGTACCGGGATCATGATCGCGAAGCGACCGAGCAGCATGTCAATGGCACCCACGACGTTGTAGAAGGGCGTGTTACCAGTGAGCCCCGCGAAGGCCGAGCCGTTGTTGTTGCCCTGGGAGGTGAGCGCGTAGAGAATCTCACTGAACCCGTGGGGTCCAGCGTTGAGTGGCCCCGCTCGTCCGGCCGCCACCGACACCGCCAGGGCCGTGAAGAGCAGCACGATGATCGGCATGACCAGGGCCCCGAGGCCCGCGAGTTTCACCTCCCTCGCCTGAATTTTCTTACCTAAGTACTCCGGTGTTCGCCCGATCATGAGTCCCCCGATGAAGACCGCGATGATGGCGAAGATCAACAACGTGTAGAGCCCACTACCGTCGCCGCCCGGCGTCACCTCGCCCAGCATCATGCCCGTTAAGAGGCCCAGCCCACCCGTCGGCGTGAAGGAGTCGTAGGCGGCGTCGGCGGACCCCGTCGAGGTCATCGTGGACGAGACACCGAAGAGAGCGCTCGACGTATCGCCGAAGCGCACCTCCTTGCCCTCGGTGTTGCCGACGCTGGAGTGGATGCCGGCGGCCGCGACGGCGGGGTTGTTCTGGTGCTCGCCGTAGCTGGTGAAGCCGACCCACACCCCAAAGAGCAACACCATCACCGAGAGCAGCGCCACGCCGTGGCGAACGCTACCGACCATCTTGCCGAAGGTGTAGGTGAGTGCGAAGGGGATCGCGAGGAGGAGGTAGATCGAGAGGAAGTTGGTGAGACCGGTCGGATTCTCGAAGGTCGTCGCCGAGTTGGCGTTGAGAAAACCCCCTCCATTCGTACCGAGTTGCTTGATCGCCTCCATGAAGGCGATCGGCCCACGCGCCAAGGTTTGCGTGACCTCGTTGAGCACGTCGTGGATGGTCGCGGTCCCCGCCAGCGTCTGCACCGCTCCCTCACTTACGAAGATGGCGCCAAACACGAAGGCGATCGGTAAGAGAATGTAGAACAAGCACCGCGTGATGTCGACCCAGAAGTTGCCCACCGTGGCCGAGTTCTTGCGTGCGAAACCGCGCACGACGACCATCGCGACCGCGATGCCCACGGCCGGCGTCACGAACTGCTGAACACTGAGCGCCCCGATCTGGCTGAAGTACGACATCGTCGTCTCGCCGCCGTAGTTCTGCCAGTTCGTGTTAGTGACGAAGGACGCCGCGGTGTTGAAACTTAGCGCCGATCCGACGCCACCGAGGTGCTGCGGGTTCAGGGGCAGATGTCCCTGGACGCGCAAGATCACGTAGGTGAAGAGGATCGACACCGCCGAAAAGACGACCACGGCGCTGGCGTAGCGCTTCCAGGTCTGCTCCTGCTGCGGACTGGTGCCGAGCAACCGGTACACCGGTCGCTCGATGAACTTGAGGAAGCGCACACGGCCGTCGAAGACCGCCGCCATGTACGAACCCAGGTACCGCCAGGTCAGGCCCAGGGCCACGACGAGGGCCACGAGGGTGAAGAAGAAGGACATTTAGAATTTCTCCGGTTTGAACATGGCGTAGCCGATGTAGAGGAACATCACCACCGCGACGATGAGTAAGAGGTCCTGGGTGGCGTTCACGCGCGTTCCAGGGCCCAAACGAGTCCGAGCATCGCCGCCGCGAAGGCGACGATCCCCAAGATTGAATAGATATCTGCCATGAATCGAGTCTCGCGCGAGCGGTCTGAACAGGTTCTTCAAAGTCGTCGCCACGCCTTAATAATTTCTTCATTCCTTGGCCCTCGCTGGAGTGATACCTCACCGGGGCGTTCAATGCGACAATGGGGTCGTGCGAAGACGCCTCATCGGTATGGCCGTCGGAATTTGTGCCACGGCGCTCTTCGCCGTGGTGCTGCTGCAGTGGCGTGCCAACGTCAATGTGTCCACGGTCACCTTGATCTTCATCATCCCGGCCATCGCGGCCGAGGTCGCGGGCGGCGTGGTCGCGGGGTTCATGACGGTGGGGCTGTCGGCCGTCGTCCTGGACTTCTACTTCATACCCCCCTACGGCACGTTATCGATCGGTTCCACGCAGGAC
>JAJZEN010000134.1 GCA_021828545.1 Actinomycetes bacterium | reverse complement strand
CAACACCGAGGTCTGCGCTCGCGTGGAGCACCTCCGACGCCAGGCGGGGCCGCTGATGAATCTCGGCGACGTGGAAAAGGCCACGGTCCCCAAGATGAGTCTGCTCGCCGCACCGCGACGTGGGGGGACCGTGGCGACGCGCACCTTCATTCCCCAGCGCGTGCACGAGGCGATCGGCGTCTTCGGCGCGGTCTCCGTGGCGACCGCCTGCCTCGTGCCGGGCTCGGTCGCCCACCAGATAACGGGGTCCGAGATCTCGCCGGGACTCACGACGATTGAGGTGGAGCACCCGACCGGGTACTTCAGCGTCGAGATGGGGGTCGCCCTCGACGGCGAGAACGTTCGCGTCACCTCGTCAGCCCTCCTGCGCACCGCGCGCCTGCTCATGCGCGGCGACGTCTTCGTCCCCGCCGCGCTCTGGAACCACGCATGATCATCGACTGCCATGGTCACTACACGACGGCGCCCGAGGCCCACAATCTCTGGCGAAAGGCGCAGGTCGCCGCCTTCGAATCCTCGAGCGCAGTACCGACCTACCCGGTCATCAGTGACGACGAGATCACCGACACCATCGAGACCAATCAACTCCGCCTCATCGGCGAACGTGGGGCCGACCTCACCATCTTCTCCCCGCGCGCCTCGGCCATGGAGCATCACGTGGGCGACGAGTCGGTGAGTTCAGCGTGGTCGCGCGCGTGCAATGACCTGATCGCGCGCGTGGTGGGACTCTTCCCCTCGTCCTTCATCGGCGTCTGTCAGCTTCCCCAGTCCCCCGGCGTTCCGCTTCGACGTAGCCTGGCCGAACTCGAACGCTGCGTCCTCGAGCTCGGCTTCGTGGGCCTCAATCTCAACCCCGACCCCAGTGGGGGACGCTGGAACGAACTACCCCTCACCGATCGTTCGTGGTACCCCCTCTACGAGAAGATGGTGGAGCTCGACGTGCCGGCGATGATTCACGTCTCGGGGAGTTGTAATCCCAATTTCCACGCGACGGGGGCCCACTACATGAACGCCGACACGACCGCGTTCATGCAGTTACTCCAGGGTGACCTCTTCGCGGACTTCCCGACGCTACGCTTCGTCATCCCCCACGGCGGCGGTGCCGTTCCCTACCACTGGGGACGCTACCGGGGACTGGCCGACATGCTTCACCAACCCCCCTTGGCCACCCATCTGATGAAGAACGTCTACTTCGACACCTGCGTGTACCACCAACCCGGCATCGATCTGTTGACCGACGTCATCGACGCGAGGAACATTCTCTTCGGCTCAGAGATGTTGGGGGCCGTGCGCGGCGTCGATCCCGAGACGGGCCACTACTTCGACGACACCAAGCGCTACATCGACGCGGCCCCGTTGAGCGCCGACGAACGAGACATGATCTACTCGGGCAACGCCCGGCGCGTGTACCCGCGTATGGACCAGTCGTTGATCGCTCGAGGCCTGTGACGATGGGCGCCTTCACGATGGATGACGACTGGCTGGTCTTCGATCCCGACCCCTCGGTCCCCCAGTTCATCCTCCCCCCGGGGTCAGTCGATTCTCATTGCCACGTCTTCGGCCCCGGCGACGAGTTCCCCTACGCGCCCGAGCGCAAGTACACGCCCGGTGACGCCGGGAAGGACCAACTCTTCGCGCTGCGCGATCACCTCGGGGTCTCACGCAACGTGATCGTTCAGGCCACCTGCCACGGAACCGACAACTCCTCGATGCTCGACGCCCTTCGCTCGTCGGGTGGTCGCGCACGCGGCGTGGCGACGATCGATCCCTCCATCTCGCACGATGAACTCACCGAGATGCACGACGCGGGAGTACGCGCGGTCAGGTTCAATTATCTCCCTCGCCTCGTCGATCCCCAACCCGACGACTACTACTACCGCATCGTCGACAAGATTCGGCCCCTGGGTTGGCACGTCGTGATCTATTTCGAAGCCGCGGACCTCGCTGCGCGATGGGACTTCTTCACCTCACTCGATACCGTCGTCGTCGTGGATCACGTGGGACGTCCCGACGTCTCGCGCGGCGTCGACGGCGAGGAGTTCGGTCTGTTCCTGCGGTTAGTGGGCGAGAATCCGAATTTCTGGGTCAAGGTCACCTGCCCCGAACGCCTCACCCACGCCGGCGCCCCCTACGACGACGTGGTCCCCTTCGCGCGTCGAGTGGTCGACGAGTTCGCGGACCGCGTCCTCTGGGGAACCGATTGGCCGCACCCGAACCTAAAATCTCACATGCCCGACGACGGCGCGCTGGTCGACTTCGTGCCGAGGATCGCGCCGAGTGCGGGGGCGCGCCAACGGTTGCTGGTGGATAATCCGACGCGACTCTATTGGGAGGGGGAGTCATGGTAGACAACTCGGAATTCGACGACATCCCGGGCACGACGGTGTTCACGGCGGAACGCTCCCGCGAGGGATTCCACCTGAATCAATTCTGCACGAGTCTCAAGGTTCCCGAGAATCGCGAGCGCTTCAAGGCGAACGAGGCCCAGTACCTCGAGGAGTGGCCCATGACCGCGGGTCAAAAGCGCGCGGTGCTCGATCGTGACTACAACGCCATGATCGCCCAGGGAGGCAACGTGTATTTCCTCGCCAAGATCTTCTCGAGTGACGGCGTGAGCTTTCAGAGCGCCGCGGCGTCGATGACGGGGATGAGCGAGCAGGAGTACGCCCAGATGATGCTCGCCGGAGGCCGATCACCCGAAGGTCTGCGTAGCATCAAGGAGGGCCGCTAACGTGGCCCGGGTCATGGCGGGTCTGACGACCAGCCACGTTCCCGCCATCGGTGCGGCGTGGGACCAGGGACTGCACGAGACCCCCTACTGGGCCCCCGTCTTTCGCGGCTACCAATGGACCAAGGACTGGATCGGCGAGGAGAATCCCGACGTCGTCATCCTGGTCTACAACGACCACGCGTCGGCGTTCTCACTCGAGATGATTCCCACCTTCGCCATTGGATGCGCCGACGACTTCGCGATCGCCGACGAGGGATGGGGGCCGCGACCCGTGCCCACCGTCGTGGGCGCACCCCGACTGGCCTGTCACCTCGCCCAGAGCCTGATCCTCGACGAGTTCGATATGACCATCATCAACCAGATGGACGTGGACCACGGCCTCACCGTTCCCCTGTCCCTGGTCTTTGGCTCGCCCGAGCGCTGGCCCGCTCGCGTGATTCCCCTCGCCGTCAATGTCGTACAGTACCCCCCGCCCACGGGCGAACGTTGCTTCAAACTCGGTCGAGCCATCCGGCGCGCCGTCGAATCCTTCGACGAGGACCTCAACGTACAGGTGTGGGGGACGGGCGGAATGAGTCACCAACTCCAGGGAACCCGGGCGGGACTCATCAACCAAGAATACGACCGGATGATCCTCGACAAGATGACCGCCGACGTCGCCGCGTTGCGGGCGATCCCCCATCTGGAGTACTTGCGCGAGACGGGGTCCGAAGGCATCGAGATGGTGATGTGGTTGATCATGCGCGGCGCCCTGGGTGACGACGTCGAGGAACTGCACCGTCACTACCACGTGCCCGCGTCCAATACCGCGGTGGGACACCTCGTCCTGCGCGCCCGAGACTGACCTAAGGAGACGGCCCGTGCGAATTGCTCTCGTGGGAGCCGGTGCGTTCGGGATCAAGCACCTCGACGCCCTCACCCGTATCGACGGCGTCGAGATCGCCGCGGTCGCGAGTCGACGACTCGCACAGGCTCGCGACGTGGCCGCGCGCTACGGGGCTGACGTCGCGACCACCGAACTCGACGACGTCCTGGCGATGTCCGAAGTGGACGCCGTGATCTTATGTAGTCCCACGCAGTTGCACGCTGAGCAGACCATCGCCGTCCTTCGCGCCGGCAAACACGTTCAAGTCGAGATCCCCCTCGCCGACCGCTGGCGCGACGCGCAACGAGTCGCCGAGGTGGCGCGCGAGACCCGCCTCACCTGCATGGTGGGCCACACCCGTCGGTTCAACCCCTCCCACCAGTGGATACACCAACGAGTGGTGGCGGGCGGTCTGTCTCTTCAGCACATGGACGTGCAGACCTTCTTCTTTCGGCGGACCAATATCAATGCGCTGGGCCAGCCGCGAAGCTGGGTGGACAATCTGCTGTGGCACCACGCCGCCCACACCGTGGACCTCTTCGCCTACCAGTGCGGCGAGCGCATCGTGGACGCGCACGTCATGGCCGGACCACCGCACCACGAACTCGGTATCCCCATGGACCTGTCCATCCAACTGCGCAGTGCGTCGGACCAGTTGTGCACGCTCGCCCTCAGCTTCAACAACGACGGGCCACTGGGAACCTTCTTTCGCTACATCTGTGACAACGGTACCTTCGTCGCGCGCTACGACGATCTCGTGACCGGGAACGGCGAGCCCGTCGACGTCACACGCGTCGCCGTCTCCATGGACGGCATCGAGTTACAAGACCGCGAATTCGTGTCGGCCATCACCGAGGGACGCGCGCCGAACTCTTCGATCGAGTCGGTTCTGGACTGCTACCGCATCCTCGGTCAACTCCAGAACCAACTGGGCCCCTGAGCTATTTCTCGACGAACGTGAGGTAGTCGATCACCACGTCGCCGATCCTTTGGCGATAGATCGCCCGGCGCGCGGGCTCGACCAGATTACGTCCGAAGTTCGCCGCGAAGGTGTAACGATTATTGATGCGAAAGAAGCAGTACGAACTGATCAACATGTGCAGATCCGGTGCGTCGATATCGCGATGGAATACGCCCTGGGTGCGTCCGCGTTTCAAGGTCTGCTCCAGCATCTGGATGATGGGACGGTCCAGACCGGGAAAACCCTCGGCGGCGGTGATGAATTCGCCACCCTGCATATTCTCGTAACTCACCAAACGACTGAAGGTGGGATTGGCTTCGTGACGGTCGAACGTGAACTCGGCGAGTTGGCGAATGGCCGTGACCGGATCGAGGCTCTCGATATCGACATTCTGTTCGGTGACGCGAATATCCTCGTAGGCCTTCTCGAGAACCGCGACGTAGAGCTTCTCCTTCGAGCCGAAGTAGTAGTAGATCATTCGCTTCGTCGTGCGCGTACGCGCCGCGATCTCGTCAACTCTCGCCCCGGCGAATCCCCGTTGGGCGAATTCTTCGGTGGCCACGTTGAGGATCTCGAGCTTCGTACGCGCCGGGTCTCGAAGCCGCGGTCCCGATTTGGGTTGGCGTGCACTACTCACTGACATCTCTCCCTCTCTTGATCCCACTCAGCCCCTCTCACGCCCCCCACGTCGTGCGACCGCGGCACGTCACGACGAAGACCCACCGACCCTCCAGTAGTAGTAACTAGTTAGAACATCTACCAAATTAGCCAGTGTTCGCAGTGTTCATGAACCCGAGGACCGCCAGGTGCTCGCGAGAGACCCGCGCGCACGCCAGTGATGATCTTCCCGAATCCATCGTCTCAGTACCGGTACTAAAAGAGAATCGGTCGCGGTCCTTGCCACGCTTCTTGAATCGAGGGAAGCCGACCTCGCGCCCTTTGAGCGCGCCCGAACGCGACTTCTGCCAGCGCCAGTAGGCGTCGGTGGCCCCGCGTACGCCGTCGGCGAAGACTTCCTTGGCGACTTCGGGCCACCAGACCTCACCGGTGGTGTCGTTGACACAGACGGTGTCCTTCTCAGCGTTCCAGCGCTTGCGTAAGGAGTAGAACGAGGGTGGCGTGCTGGACTCACCGGTCTCGCGGTAGTGCTCGAGGTCGGCCTTCATCTGATCAAGCGTCCAGTTAAAAGCTTTGCGGCGAGCGCCGAAGAATCGCGAAATCTGCCTCTTCTGCTCGACGGTGGGATCGA
>JAJZEN010000081.1 GCA_021828545.1 Actinomycetes bacterium | reverse complement strand
CTCGCTGCCGCGCTTCTACTCGCTCGCGCGTCCGTTACTTCGAACCCCCACCCAGGGTGCCGATACCGTGGTCTGGCTCGCCGCAAGTCGTGACGCAGCGTCCACCTCGGGGGACTTCTGGCTCGATCGACATCGTCGGTACGAGCACAAGGTTCCCTGGACGCGCCCGCGCGACGCGCGACGCGAAGAAAAGTTGTTGTGGGACTGGTGCGAAGAGCGAACGAGGGACTACTAGGTCAGAACAGGGGGCGACGCCGCGAAAATCGCCGACGGGCGTCCTCGCGCACGAGGTTCCACGGGAATGCGGCCAGTGATACCGGAAGTACGACATTGAGCCATCTCATAATCGCGCCCACCCGCTCAAATCGCCGCTGTTGACGAGGCTCCCACGTCGCGCCCAACGTCGCGCGAATCTCTTCGGGCAGGTACCCCAGCGTGAGGAGTCGATGAAGCGGACCCAGGAGGTGCCTCCAAGGCGCCGCCAGGAAACGGAGGTCCACGAAGTCCTGTAAGTACTTACGCGTCACCTCGTCCATCCGCACGTCCTCGAGAGCCGCCATCCAGTAGCGCTCGAAAGCCGCTCGGTCGCCGGGCCACGTACGAGAGGGGACCTGCAACGTCGTGGCGAAGCGCGAACACCGCGCCAGGAGTGTCTCGGCCGTCTCGGGCGAAATCGGACCATAGAGCGTCTCGTACCCCTGCAGGGAGCCGACGTACATGCACGCCGCCACCCACAGCTGCAGATCCGCGTCGAAGGCGTCGTAGGCGACGTCGTCCCGGGGACGAGAACGTACGTGGCGGTGCTGGGCGTCCACGTTGCGACGAAGTTCGCGCCGCTCGTCGTCGGTCCCGTAGAGACTGACCCATATATAGGTCAGTGTGGTGCGCGTGCGCCTCAGCGGGTGGCGCACCAGCGACCCCCGAGAGACTCGACTCTCCGCGACGCCGCGACCCACGCCGCGTCGCGACATCTGCAAGACGACGTTGGCCCCCGCGGGCGCCAGCATCAGGCCGCGCTGGAGGCGTCGGTCGAGTTCATCGCCCCCGCGACCCTCCCCCGACCGTCGTCGAGCCGTCACGATGGATCTCATGCGCCCATCGTAGGCAGGACGCGAGGGAGGCACATCGCGTCGACTCCGGGCACGACGCGCCAGTGCGGCGGGAAACGAACACGATTCCCGACCACTAGAACAAATACTTGAGAAACTGTTCACCCCGTCTACCATGGGACGAAATGTCAGGGAGGTAGTTGCATGTCGATCGCGTCAGTCGTCGCCCGCCTTTTCGATGATCAGTTACCGTTTCGGGTTGAGGCCTTTGACGGCAGCACCGTGGAGCCCTCGATCCTTTCGCCGGCGAACGAGTTGACCCTGAAGATACTAAACCCCGCTGCCCTCGTGCGAGTACTACGTCGCCCCGGCGAATTAGGATTGGCCCGCGCCTTCGTCGCCGGTGACCTAGTTCTCGATGGAGATCTCGACGCCCTGTTCTCACTCGACGTCCCCTCCTTGTCGCACCTGTTCACGCCGTCGGCCCTGGGGCCGCTCCTGCGCGAGATGGGGGCGTCCGCGCTGCGCCCACTGGCGCCACCACGGATTGAAGCGCGTCAACGCGGCGCCTTGCACTCGAGGGGGCGTGATCGCGACGCCATTTCGCACCACTACGACGTGTCCAACAGATTCTACGAGTTGGTACTGGGACCGTCGATGACGTACTCCTGCGCGGTGTTCGCCCACGACGACGACACCCTCGAAATCGCCCAGCGCCGTAAGGTCGATCTGACCTGTCGAAAACTCCAACTCCAGCCGGGCATGCGCCTCCTCGACGTCGGCTGCGGTTGGGGGTCTATGGCCATCCACGCCGCCGCCAACTTTGGTGCGAGTGTGGTGGGCATCACCCTGTCGACCGAGCAACGGACCTACGCCACCGAACGGGCCGCCGCGATGGGTGTCGCGGACCTCTGCGAGTTCCGACTCCAGGATTATCGCGACGTACGTGACGGACCCTTCGACGCCATCAGTTCCATCGGCATGAGTGAACACGTGGGACGTCGCTCACTCGCGCCCTACGCGCAACAAATGTTCGATCTTCTCGCCCCGGGGGGCCGTTTCCTCAATCACGCTATCGGTCGGCCCGTGTCCATAGAGGAAGATCCGCGGCCATCGCGCTTCTCCGAGGGCTGGCGTCAGACGCAAATCGCCTGGGGCCTGCGGGGCCCCTCTCGCGTCGGGAGCCCATTCATCGACCGCTACGTTTTTCCCGACGGTGAACTCCATGACGTGGGCACCATGGTGTCACTCTTTCAGGCGCATGGGTTCGAGGTGCGCCACCTCGAGAGCCTGCGCGAACACTACGCCCGGACGTTGCGGTATTGGGTGGACAATCTGGTCAAGCGTTTTGACGAGGCCGTCGAAGACGTCGGACCCGAGCGCGCTCGCGTGTGGCGGCTCTACATGTCGGGCTCGGCGGTCAACTTCGAGCACCACCACCTCGAGATTCACCAAGTCCTCAATGTCAAGCCCCAGCACGGACGTTCCGGCTTCGCGTGGCGACCTTCGTTCGAACCCACGTTCTAGCAGTAGGTGCCCCCAGGGCCAGCGTGTGTCACGCTAGAGAGATGACCATGAAGGGACCTTGGCAGTCACACTGGCACGCCCACCCGGGCGTTCGCTCGGGAGGGCAATTGAGTCGTGGCGAACGCGCCGCGGACCGAATGCGCGACACCATGGGCTCGTGGCCCTTCGTCTTTGGTTTCTTCGCCGTCATGATTCTCTGGGCCGCCACCAACACGTGGCTCTTCGAGAGGGTCCTGCACCACAAAGCCTTCGATCCCTATCCCTATATCTTGTTGAACTTGTTCTTGTCGATGATGGCCGGCGTCCAAGCCGCGGCGCTACTGATTGCGGCGAAGCGTTCCGACGCGATTGCCTCGGAGGTGGCCGTACACACCGCGACGAACACCGACGACATCAAGGTCCTGCTCGCCGAGAACACGGCACTGACGAGTGAAGTGAAGAAGAACACCGATCTCCTCGACGAGGTCCACCGACACGTGACGGAGATTGGCCACTACCTGGGGGTCATGGCCGGGCGATTCGAGCCGAGCGAACTGCCCTCGACGTCCCAGGACGACCCGCCGCGGGAGGAACGAGGGACCTAGCAAGTGACGGCGCGAAGATCTTCCGAACTTCGAACCGGAAACTTGCCAAAAACTTATTCAGCCTCGTTACGTTGATGCCATGGGAACAGTGGCGCAAGGACGACCAGGTGGTACCGCTGCTCGTTCGCGGCGAAAGCAACTCGCGTCGCCCTCGTGGCACCATAGCCCGACGACACGAGACCACGCGCCCGGTCGAGGTCCGCAGCCACGTATTACCCGGGTGCTCGAGGCAATCTGCGGCATCGGTTTTGGGGCGGTCGTCGCTCTCGCCCTCACCGTGGAGAGCCGTGCAACGCTCGACAGCACCGGCGGTTGGGCCCAGGCGTTGGGACGAATCAGTTCCTTCAGTGGGTCGTATTTGATGTTGGTCATGGTGGTGCTGATGGCGCGTCTGCCCTGGCTCGAGCGCACGGTCGGTCAAGACACGCTCGTGCGTTGGCACCGTAAGGTTGCCCCCTACGCGGTGTCACTGATCTCATTGCACGTGGTGAGCGTGATCTTGGGTTACTCACAGATGCTCAAGACCAACTTCTTTCAGATGTTGTGGAACTTCTGGGTGAATTACCCCGATATGCTCGCGGCCTCCGTGGGCTACGTCCTTCTCCTGATGGCCGCCTTCACGTCAATTCGCATCGCGCGCAGGAAGATCCGCTACGAAACGTGGTGGATCGTCCACCTCTACACCTACGTCGGGTTGAGTCTGGCGTTCATGCACCAGATCCGCACCGGCGTGATGTTCATCGGCCATCCCCACACCATCGAAGTATGGACCACTCTATGGGTGGGCGTGGCCGCGCTCATCGTCGCGCTCCGCGTGGGCGTCCCCCTGGTGCGCAACCAGCAGTACCAGCTGCGCGTCGCGAGCGTCACCGAGGAAGCACCCAACGTGTATTCACTGACCGTCACCGGCAAGAACATTCAAAAGATGTCAGTATCGGGAGGACAGTTCTTCCAGTGGCGTTTTCTCTCGCGTGATCTCTGGTGGCACAGTCACCCCTACTCGCTCTCGGCGCTGCCGCGACCACCGTTCCTGCGCGTCACGGTCAAGGGGGTGGGGGACCAGTCGAGCGCAGTGGCCAAGCTCACGCCGGGCACGCGAGTCTTCGTCGAAGGCCCCTACGGTGTCTTCACGCATCACGCCAGCTCCCGCGACGAGGTCGCGCTGATCGGCGCCGGGGTGGGCATCACTCCTATTCGCGCCATCCTCGAGGACTTGTCTCCCCGAGTGAGCGTCACGGTGATCATCCGGGCGACGCACGCCGAGGACATCGTGCACGGCGAGGAGATGAAGTCTCTCGTGGCCGCGCGAGAAGGCCACTACTACGAGGTCGTCGGGACCCGCGACGACGTGAGATTTGACGAGACGACCCTCGAACATCTGGTTCCCAATCTCGCCCACAATGACATCTTTGTCTGCGGTCCGCAGGGTTTCACCGACATGGTCGTTGACGCGACCCGGCGCCTGGGTGTCCCCCACGAGCACGTACACCATGAATCCTTCACCTTCTAAGAATCGAGTGAACTCTATGTCCCCGCAACCCGGTCGTCTGCAATGAAGCGCTCCCCCATCGTGGCCGTCGGCACCGTCGTTGGTCTCGCGTCGGTACTGAGTTTCCACTCCACCCCGGTGAAGCTCAACCTCTCTCCGGTCGCCAGTTCGAGTTCCCCCGCCACCACGACGACACCCTCGACCACCACGACGGCGGGCTCAACGACGGGACCGACCTCCGCCACCACCACGACGAGCCTGGCGCCGACGACCACAACGACGACCGCGAGCGTGACGGGCGTTCACACCGCGACCGGTCCCCTCGTCAACTATTACTATGGTCAACTCTCGGTCAAGGTCACCGCCAACGGCAAGAAGATCACGGCGGTCACGATTGGTTCGATCTCCGACGGCGGGAATCCTCGTTCCGTCTCCATTGACCAATACGCCATTCCGATCCTCGAGCCCGAGGTCCTGGCCGCTCAGAGCAGCTCGATTCAGAGCGTGTCGGGAGCGAGTTACACCAGCGCGGGATTCCAAATGTCTCTGCAGTACGCGCTCAAGTCGCTCCACATTTGATGAGCGACGTAGTGACCACGACGCGCCGCCTCATCGAGGTCATGGGTACGGTGGTGACCATCGACCTCTTCGGCGAGGTGGATCCGGCGCAAACTGACGCCGCACTCGAGAGGGTGGAAAAGTCGCTGCACGACGTCGACCGCGTCTTCAGTACGTATAAGCCCACGAGCGCGCTGAGTCGGTTACGCCGAGGCGAGGTGGCGTTGGGGGAGACGCCGCCGGAGGTCGCCGACGTCCTCGATCTCTGCCAGCGGGCTAAGACTTTAAGCGCGGGCTGGTTCGACCCGTGGTCGCTCCCGGGTGGCGTCGATCCGACGGGGTTCGTCAAGGGTTGGGCGGCCCAGCGCGCACTCGATGAATTGCGCGAACTACCCCTGTTCGGCGCGATCGTCAACGCCGCGGGGGACATCGCGTCCTTCGGTGGTCCGGCGCCCGGGGTCGTGTTTCGCACCGGCATCGTACGACCCGACGATCCACAACGACTCGCGGCCGTGGTGCAATTACACGGTGCGTTGGCCACCTCGGGCGAGACCCAGCGCGGGGCCCATTTGTACAACCCGTTCTCGCACGAGTATTTCACGGCGGTGGCGTCCGCCAGCGTGGCCGGACCGGACTTGGGCGTGTGCGACGCCCTGGCGACGGCGCTGAGCGTGGGCGGCCACGACGTCCTCGCACTCATCGACCAGCTCGACGGGTACGACGCAATGACCATCGACGCCGACGGTTCGATGCGCGCCACACCGAGTTTCGCGTTTGTACGGAACTGATTCCTGCGAGTGAATGTTCCGTCCGACGAGTACGCGTGGTCACGCCCCGACCCCTCGCGTCGCACAACGCCCCGGTGACTCGATTGATACCCCAATGGCGAATGCCGGGACTCCTTACGCTGGTCCTCTGTGAACGAGGGCGCAACGCGAAAGTGACGTTCGGCGCGTCGTCGATGCGATGGGCTACCTCTCGGGTGCGCCACCCGCATTGTTCTCTTCTCCGCGAATTCCAAAAGGTGCTCGTCGTGTGGCGACCCCAAGGACTCTCCGTCGAGGATCTTCCGGCGCCGGCGTGAAGTACTGATCGTCTCCGCACCACCCACTTCGCAACGTTCAGACACCGAATCCGAGTCACATCCTTCGTCGGCTCGTCGCCGGGGCTGTCCAACGGTGCGCAAGCGCCCCTGGGTCACCGGCTTAAGTTGGTCGAGGTACATCCGTGGACCTCTTTAGAGCACCCGCCGTCAGCGCCGTGCGTGGCGACCGTGGACCGGCGCCAAGAGTATTAGGGACAAATACGTCACGATCGCGATCGCGATATGCATCCACACCAGGACGAACACTGCAGTCGCCGACTGACCGAGGTACCAGATCGCGAGATCGGGAATGAACAACCCGAGCGTCACCAGTATCGCGGCGCGAAAGAACAGCCATTTGGGCTGCGAGGAGATTCGCGTCACGATGGGCCACCCCACGCAGGCGATGATCACGCCAATCACGGTCAACTTGGAGTAGTCCGAGAACCGGAAGTGTGAATAGCCCCGGGTCTTGGGAAAGACCGCGACACCGATTCTCACCAACATCGCGTCGGCCGCCAGCGATCCGATGATCGCAACGATGGTCGCGACCACGACCAAGGACGTCGGCGGTGGAGTCTTGGGGTTGAAATCGACTCGAAAACGACGCAGCCAGGGTCGCACGTAATCGGGGAACATCTCGCTAGAGAGACCTAGGGCACGGCGATGTTCGGTAGACGACATAGTCGAATTCTAATTTGTCGCGATCACGTTGTGGAGCGGTCGGGGAAATGGAGGTTCTCCAACAGTCCACGCAGTTGTCGACCCATCTCACGGGGTGTGCCCTCTAATGCGCCGATGACCTCACCCTCAAGGTCACTATCGTCGCCGGGCGCGTAGAACGACACCCGCATCGCGCGTCCCCTCGCTCGCGCCTTAACAATCCAGGGCGCGCCGATCTCACCCGTATCGAAAGTGGCCATAATCGCTCCATCGCGATCGAGGCCCAGACTCCACTGAGGCGAACGCGCGGCGTCGAGGATTCTCGTGAGTGAATCTCGTGACGATGACAGGGCCATACGCCACCCTAGAGCGACCATGTGACGGACGCGCGCTTACGAACTGCGCGGCACCAGTTGAGACACCGTGAGGGACGGCGACTGCGCCACGTAGGTCCAGAGAATCACGCACCAGGAGAAGCCGATTTCGAAGATGATCTCCCCGTCGAGCATGTGGTTGAACCCCCAGTCGGGTAAGGACACCGCGGACAAGACGCCGCCAGCGAGTTGGACGAAGAACGCCACGCTCGCCGAGAGTCGACGCGCACGTACGAGCAAGAACGTCCCGATGCTCATTTGGCTCACGCCAATCACCGTACCCACCGTCATATGCGCCCAGTTGAAGAACGACCCGTGATTGTACGGGAAGATGAGCAGCGTCGGAAGTCCTGTCGCGACCACTCTCATCCCTACTGGAAGAACGGCCGGGACATCGAGCAGCTCAAGGTACTTCGCCGTGCGCCAGAGTCCCAGTGCTCCGACGCCGTACCCGATGACCACGAAGGGCAACGTGGGCGCGTGCACCCCGTAGTACGAAATCCCGTAGATCTCGGCGTCCCCACGATGGGCGACCGCCACGCACAGCGCGACACAGACGAAGAACACCGCCTGAGTGGCCAGGAGGACGTGTCGAGCGTGAAGGGAAGCCGGACTCATAACGATGACGTGGTCAACCTTGGAATCGCACCCGCGACGACTCGAGCTCCTGGAGGGCGGCGTCACGTCCGACATAATTCTCCACCTTGACCCATTTTCCCTCATCGAGGTCTTTGTAGACCGTGAAGAAATGGCTGATCCGGTCCAGGGTCGCGCGGGGGACGTCCGTGATATCAGTCGCGGTCTTCCACGCAGAATCGTAGGTCGGTACGGTGATCAGCTTCGCGTCCTCGCCGTTTTCGTCGGTCATGATGCACATGCCCAAGACGCGCGTCTCGATGAGACAGCCGGGGAACGTCGGATACGCGGTGAGCACCAGAGCGTCGAGGGGGTCACCGTCGCCGCCGAGGGTGTCAGGGATGAAACCGTACTCCGCGGGGTAGCCCATTGAAACAATCAAGTGGCGATCCAGCTTCATCATGTTGGTGTCGTGATCGAGCTCGTACTTGTTCTGGCTCCCGGCCGGAATTTCTACAATGACGTTGACACTCTGCATCGACGCCTCCTTTCGAGTGTCGTGCCCGTCGGCACGTATGTCTGTCACTTTAGTCAGAGCTTGCGCCCGGACTCTCCTTCAGCCACCCGGGGCCCGCACAACCGCGAGTTCTAGACTTGTCGTGGCAACCCGCCTTCGCGTTCTGGAGAGAGAGATTACGGTGACCATCTTCGTCGTCACGCTGCAGTGTCTCGATCGACCGGGTATCGTGCTCGCTGCCTCAACGGCCATCGTGAGCGTGGACGGCAACATCCTGGAAAACGATCAGTTCACTGACCCCGTGACCAGTCAATTCTGCATGCGCACCCGCTTCGAGTCAGCCACCACGGACCTCGACGGAGTTCACGGCGTTCTCACGGCGGCCCTCGTCAGCTTCGAACCCGTCCTCACCGTTCGCCGTGAGGACGTCCAGCGACGCGCACTGGTGATGGTGTCCCAATACGATCACTGTCTCGCGGAACTGCTCTATCGACGCGACTCTGGCGACCTGCCCCTCGATGTCGTCGCGGTCGTGAGCAATCACGACACGTGTGCGCCACTCGCGCGACGTCACAATGTCCCCTACTTCGAGATACCCGTGACCCCCTCGACCAAGAACGCCGCGGAGAACGACCTACGCGGTCTCCTCACCCGCTTCGACGTGGACTTTGTTGTACTGGCTCGCTATATGCAAGTGCTCAGCGGCAAACTCTGTCGCGACCTCGCGGGACGTGCCGTCAATATCCACCACTCGTTCCTTCCCGGCTTCAAGGGGGCGCGTCCCTACCACCAGGCCTACCAACGCGGGGTCAAACTCATCGGTGCCACCGCCCACTTCGTCACCGCCGAGTTGGACGAGGGTCCCATCATTGACCAGGACGTCGTGCGCGTCAGCCACGCGCGACGCCCCAGCGACATGGTGTCTCTGGGGCGCGACGTCGAACGCACCGTTCTGGCGCGCGCGGTTCGACTTCTCGCCGAGGACCGCGTCGCACTCGTGGGTCACCGGACCATCATCTTTTCCCAGTGACTCAGGTGACGCTAAGTCGCTGAGCGAAACGTTCGTCGAGGTGCGCCGAGGTCGCGATCACTTCAGAGAGAATTGATACCGCGTCGTACACGTCGACGAAGCGCAGGTAGAGGGGTGTGAAACCAAAGCGACAGATATCGGGCGCTCGGAAATCTCCAATCACCCCGCGTTCGATGAGCGCCTGGATGATGCCGTACCCGTCACGGTGGCGCAATGCCACCTGACTACCGCGGCGCTGGTGTTCTCGTGGGGTCACGACCTCGAATATCCCGGGCATCGATTCTTCGACCAGGGATATGAAAAGGTCCGTCAGAGCCAAGCTCTTCGCGCGCACTTGCGACATGGTGACGCGGTCCCAAACATCGAGGGCGCCGTCGAGTGCGCTCAGGGCCAATATGGAAGGCGACGACGTCACGTACGCCCGCATGCCCGGCGCCGAATCGTACTCGGGTTCGAACTCAAAGGGCCGCGCGTGACCTAACCAACCCGGAAGGGGATTGCGTAGGACGCCGTGCCAACGCGGGGCCACGTACATGAAGGCCGGGGCACCGGGGCCGCCGTTAAGGTACTTGTAGCCACAGCCCGCGGCAAAATCGACGCCACTGTCGGTCATGTCCAACGGAACAGCTCCGGCCGAATGCGCGAGATCCCAGAGCATGAGGGCACCCGCCTCGTGCACTCGACCCGTGATTCGCGACATGTCCAACATCTCGCCGGTACGAAAATCGACGTGCGTCAACATCACCAGGGCCACGTCCTCGTCGAGGTGGTCGTCGAGATCATCACGATCGATGGTCTTGACCAGGATCTCGCGACCAGCGGTACGCGCCATTGCCGCCACGATGTAGAGGTCAGAGTGGAAATTCACCGCGTCGGTGATGATGACGTGTCGATCGGGACGAAGTTCGAGGGCGCCGCCGATGAGTTTGGCCAGGAGGAAAGTCAGGGTGTCCGCGACCAGCACTTCCCCCTCGTGCGCGCCGATCAGCCGCGCGATGCGATCACCCAGCCTCAACGGCGCGTCCATCCAACCCGCGTTGTTCCACGATCTCACCAGGCCGCGCGCCCACTGCACTTCGACCACGTCGTCGAGGCAGCGTTGGGCCCCTCGCGACACCGGCCCGAGAGAATTGCCATCCAAGTAGATTTCATCCTCCCCCAAGAGAAATTCCTGGCGCAACGACGCCAACGGATCATCCGCATCGCACGCCCGGCATTCGTCGCGAGTGATCACAAGATGCTCCTTACTTCCCATAGCACGGGGTAGAGACGCCGACCCAACGTCGTGTCGAGATACGCCATGCCCTGTGAACCACCCGTGCCCGGTCGCCGACCGATCTGCCGTCCAGCCATCAGCATGTGCTGATGGCGCCACATCGCCAGGCGCTCGTCGTGATCCATCATGAGTTCAGCGACCGCATACAGCGCCGAGGTTGCGGGCGCACGATGATCCCGGTAGAGCGTCGCCACTACATCGAGAGTCTCGGCGTCATCATCCACCTCAAGGGTCCGGTGCAACGACGCAACGAAGTGGTGCCAGAGCGAGGGAGACTCGCTCGTTTCACGTAGCCACGCGCGTTGCACGTCGTCGAAGAGGTGAAATTCCAGCATGGCGGGCACACCCGCCCCGCTAAGGAATTCGATGGCCCGGAACTGGACCGACTGAAACCCCGAGGCCGGGTCCAGGGGATCACGAAATGACAAGAACCCCTCGGGTGACATCGTTTCAAGAACGCGCAGATGCTCCAATAACAAGTCTTCGATAGCGATCAACCGCTTTAGGTGCGCCGTGGCATTCCAAGGCTCGTTGCGCCCGAGTGCGTCGCGGGCCCGTCGAATCTCGTCAATGATTACCTTGAACCACAGCTCGTATGACTGGTGTACCACGATGAACAGGAGTTCATCAGGTGCGCCGGGCGTCAGCGGGACCTGCAGCGTGAGGAGATCATCGATCTTGAGATACGTTGAATAATCGGTACCGGTCACGCTCAGCCACTCTACGACGCCACGGGGCGGTACAAACCCGTAACTACAGCACCTAGCGCGTGAGGGGCTTGTAGCGGATGCGGTGAGGCTGGTCCGCGTCGGTACCCAGCCGCTTATGGCGCTCCGCCTCATAGTCCGAGAAGTTCCCTTCGAACCAGCGCACCACCGTGTCACCCTCGAAGGCGAGCACGTGGGTGGCGATACGGTCGAGGAACCACCGGTCGTGGCTGATCACGACGACGCAGCCCGGAAAGGTGAGGAGACCGTCCTCCAACGCGCGCAGGGTATCGACGTCCAAGTCATTGGTGGGTTCGTCGAGGAGCAACACGTTCCCCCCCGTGCGCAAAACCTTGGCCAGCTGCACTCGGTTGCGTTCGCCTCCGGAGATCTCGCCCACCTTCTTTTGCTGATCCGACCCCTTGAAACCGAAACTCGCGACGTAGGCCCGAGCGTGGATCTCCCTCGCGCCCACCATCATGCGTTCCTGACCGCCACTAATTTCGTCGAAGACCGTCGCCTGGGGGTCGAGGTCATCGCGCGACTGATCCACGTACGCGAACGCGACGGTCGATCCAATGTCGAGGGTGCCGGAGGTGGGCGCCTCGAGCCCCACCATCATTTTGAACAGCGTGGTCTTGCCCGCCCCGTTGGCCCCGATCACGCCCACGATGCCCCCCGGCGGGAGGAGAAAATCGAGGTCCTCAATGAGCAGACGATCGTCGTAGGCCTTCGTCAGCTTGGCGGCGTTCACCACGACGTCACCCAGTCGCGGTCCCGGTGGAATCGCGATCTCGAGTTTGTCGGCGCGTCGTTCGGCTGCCTCTGATTCGGCCACTAACTCATTGAAGGCGCTCAGGCGGGCCTTGCCCTTACTCTGACGAGCGCGCGGCGACATACGAATCCACTCGAGTTCGCGTTCGAGCGCCGCTTGACGAACCTTATCGGCCTTCTCCTCGCCCGCCAGTCGGGCCTGCTTCTGTTCTAACCACGAGGAGTAGTTCCCCTCCCAGGGAATGCCGTGACCCCGATCGAGTTCCAGGATCCACGACGCCGCATTGTCGAGGAAGTACCGATCATGGGTGATCGCGACCACGGTACCGCTGTAGTCCTGGAGAGTTCGCTCCAACCACGCCACTGATTCCGCGTCTAGGTGGTTGGTGGGCTCGTCGAGCAACAACAGATCCGGGTGTGACAAGAGCAACCGGCACAGCGCCACCCGACGGCGTTCACCCCCCGAGAGTTTGGTCACGTCGGCGTCGGGCGCGGGCAGACGCAAGGCGTCCATCGCAATCTCTAGCGTTCGTTCCAGGTCCCACGCGCCGAGGGCGTCAATCTTGGACTGCAACGTGGACTGCTCGGTCAGCAGTGCGTCGAAGTCGGCGTCGGAATCCCCGAACGCGGCGCATACCTCATTGAAGCGCGCCAGAAGGTCTCGTTGTTCCGCCACTCCGTCAGCGACGTTACCCACCACGTCCTTCGTCGGGTCGAGCTGAGGCTCCTGGGGCAGATAGCCCACCGTGAAGCCCGGCGTGAGTCGTGCTTCACCCGTGAAGCCGTCGTCGAGACCGGCCATGATGCGCAACAGTGAAGACTTCCCCGAACCGTTGGACCCGATCACGCCGATTTTCGCCCCCGGGTAAAAGGAGAGATGAATGCCCTTCAGGACCTCACGGTCGGGCGGATAGAAACGACGCAAATCGCGCATGGTGAAGATGTACTGGGCGGCCATCTCTCTAGTCTGGCGTATTTCGAGCGCCGAGCGCCGAGTGAACGAAGTCCGCTCGGTCGCGGTGTAACACCCCCGGCATACACTGAGACCCATGACGTCAACCTCGCCAACCACCTCGCGTCACGCTCCCGACTGGCTCATCCTCTCCATCGCCTGCGTCGCACAGTTCATGGTGGTGCTCGACGTCTCCATCGTCAATGTGGCCCTTCCGCATATGGGCCACGATCTCGGCATGAGTCAGACCAAGGCCCAGTGGGTCATCAATGCCTACGTGCTGACGTTCGCCGGATTCCTCCTCCTCGGCGGGCGCGCCGCGGACCTGTTCGGTCGCCGCAAGGTCTATTTACTGGGCACCGCCGTCTTCACACTCTCCAGTGTGGCCGCGGGTTTCGCGCACACGGGCACGCAGATGATCGTCGCACGCGCCGTGCAGGGACTCGGGGGGGCAATCTTGTCACCCGCGACGCTCACCATCATCGTCACCACGTTCTCGGGGGCACGACTTCCCAAGGCCATTGGCGCGTGGAGCGCCGTGGCGGGCGCGGGTGGCGCCGTGGGGGGGCTCGCCGGCGGCCTCTTGACGGGACTGGCCAGTTGGCGCTGGTGTTTCTTCGTCAACGTGCCCTTCGGTATCGCCGCCACGACGGTGGCCACGCTCTATCTCCAAGAGCGACGCAGTCGCGAAGCGACGGTCAAACTCGACGTCACGGGAGCACTGCTGGTGACGGCCGGCCTTACCGCCCTGATCTACGGAGTGGTGAATACCACGACCTCGAGTTGGACCTCGTCGTCCACGCTGTCGTGGTTAATCGGCGCCGCCGTCCTCCTCATCGGATTCATCTTCTGGGAGGCGAGGGTCGCATCGCACCCTCTCGTGGCCTTTCGGATATTTCAATCTCGTCCACTCACCGTCGCCAACATCGTGATGGTCCTCGCCGGCGGCGCCTTCTTCGCGATGTGGTTCTTCCTCACGTACTACTTCCAGAACGTGCTCGGTTACGGCGCAGTGCGCACGGGATTCGCCTTCTTGCCGATGGCCGTGGCGATCATCATTGGTGCCCAGTTGAGTTCGCGCCTCCTCGTGAAGACTGGGGTACGACCGCTCTTGCTCGTGGGCGCGGCCTTCGCCACCTTGGGGTTCTTTTGGCTGTCGTTGATCTCCACGACCAGCGCGTACTGGTCCGACCTCTTTGCACCAGGTTTCTTGTGCTCTTTCGCCATGGGGTTACTCTTCGCCCCCCTGGCCACCGCCGCGACCGCGAACGTGGACCGCGCGGACGCGGGCCTCGCGTCAGGAGTGCTCAATACGGCCCGACAGGTGGGCGGCTCGTTGTCTCTCGCAATACTGGGCACCGTCGCGTTTGATCGAACGCGGGCGCTCCTCGCGGGTCGTGGCGCCAGCCCCCTCAGGGTCGCCGAAGTCGGGGGGTACGTGCGCGCCTTCGAGATTTCTGCCGTCATCACCCTGGTGGCGTTCTTCGTGGCGCTGGCCCTGCCCGCCAAGGTCGGACATCATTCCAGCCACGCCCCCCAGGGCGATCCAGCCGCCGCGGCGGCGGCCGCTGGACACTAACTCTTAACATTTTTCCCTCCCCCTCCGCACCAGACTGGGGACTAGTGTCGGCAGTTGACACCAACGGGTACGTCGCCGGGTCGGAGGCGCGTCTCTCGCGGTGGGGCCCCATGGCCATCTACAACAAGGGAGAATCAAATGAAGAACACTCGTCGCCTCGCCATGGTGCTGGGAGCCAGTTCACTGGTCCTGGGCACCGTGACGATCGGCGTTGGCGCGGTCACCGCGACAGCAGCCACCAAGTTTAAGGCGTGCGTCGTCACTGACACGGGCGGCATTAATGACCACTCATTCAATGCTTCGGCGTGGAAAGGTCTACAGGACGCAAAGAAGAAGGACCCGAAGATCAGCATTAGTTATCTGTCGTCCACTTCGTCCTCGGACTACGCTCCCAACATCAAGACGTTCGAGGGCGAAAGTTGCAACATCATCATCACCGTCGGCTTCTTGATGGACGCCGCCACTGCGGCCGCCGCGGAAGCCGACCCGACACAGAAGTTCGCCATCGTTGACGACAACCCCTTGTCGGAAGCCAAGAAGTCACACGAACTCGAGGCTCTTCAGTACCAGACCAACCAGGCGGCCTTCCTCGGCGGCTTCCTCGACGCGGCGGAGTCGAAGACCGGCGTGGTCGCGACATACGGCGGTGAGAACTTCAGTTCGGTGACGATGTACGAAAGTGGCTTCGTCGCGGGTGTGCGCTACTACGACATGGCCAACAAGGCCAAGGTCAAGGTTCTCGGCTTTACGCCCGGCAAGGGAACGTGCACGCTCGTGAGTTGTCCCGGCACGGGAACCTTCGTGGGCAACTTCACCGACCAGACCGCCGGTCGCCAGGATACGGCGAGTTTCATTGCCGAAGGTGCCGACATCGTCTTCCCGGTCGCTGGTTCAGTGGGCCTGGGTTCCGTGGCCGCCGTTCAGCAGGCGGGCAAGGGGAAGTACGTGACATGGGTTGACTCCAACGGGTGCGTATCGGACGCTCAGGATTGCAAGTACTTCAACGCCACCGTGGCCAAGGGCGTGGAGCCCTCGGTGGCAAATGCCGTAGAGAGCGCCTACGCGGGCACCTTTAAGGGTGGCAGTTACATTGGCACATTGAAGAATAACGGGACCCAGCTCGACATCAATAGTGTCGCGGTGTCGGCGAAGTTGCGTGCCAGCCTCGCCAGCCTGACGCGGGGTATCGAGAGTGGCAAGATTTCGGTGAATCCGAACTCGTACCCGGCGACGCCAAGCTAATCAGCACTTGGTTTTCGAACCGACGCGAAGCGAACTCGACCCGGGCCCGAAAGGCCCGGGTCGAGTTCGTCGCTACGATACCTAGCCATGCGAGTTGAACTACGAGGAATCACGAAACGTTTTGGCTCCTTCACCGCCAATGACGCGATTGACCTCATTGTCGAACCAGGCCAGATCCACTGCCTACTCGGTGAGAACGGTGCGGGGAAATCGACCCTGATGAACATCGTCTTCGGCTTAATGCGCGCCGACGAGGGCGAGATTCTTCTCGACAACCAACCAGTTCGTTTTTCCAATTCCGGCGATGCGGTTCGGCGCGGGATTGGCATGGTGCACCAACACTTCATGCTGGTTCCTGTCTTTAGTGTCGCAGAAAACGTCGTACTGGGCTTCGAGCCGACAAAATCGCTCGGCCGCCTCGACCGACGACGGGCCCACAGCGAGATCCGTGCTCTATCAGAAAAGTTCGGCCTTGAAGTGGACCCCGAAGCACTCGTCGAGAATCTTCCCGTCGGGTTACAGCAGCGCGTCGAGATTCTTAAGGCTCTCAGCCATGACGCGGAACTCTTGATACTCGACGAGCCCACCGCGGTTCTCACGCCCCAAGAGATTGACAGTCTGATGGACATCATGCGGTCACTCGCCGACGATGGCAAATCCATACTCTTCATCACCCACAAGCTCAAGGAAGTGCGGGCCGTCGGTGACGTCATCACCGTGATTCGCCAGGGGAAGATCATTGATTCGGTCCCCCCCACTCGATCCGAGGGTGAACTGGCCTCCCTCATGGTCGGGCGTGACGTCAACTTAAAGGTGACCAAAGAGGCGGTTCATGCGGGCGATCCAGTGCTCGAGTTGCGCGACGTGGTGGTTCGTGACGACCGGGGTATCACGGTCGTCAAGGGCGTCTCCCTGGACGTCCGTTCGGGCGAGATCTTGGCGATCGCGGGAGTGCAGGGGAACGGACAGACTGAGCTGGTCGAGGCCATTGCCGGACTTCGTCGCGTCGAATCGGGGACAATCACTCTGGGTGGACGCGACGTGACCAACCGCACTCCTCGCCAGATCCTCGACGCGGGTCTCGGGCACGTCCCCGAAGACCGACAGCGTGACGGCCTCGTGCTGTCGATGAGTGTCGAGGACAACTTGGTACTCAATACCTCTCGTCGCGCACCCTTCGCACGTCGAGGTACTCGCAATTTGGCGGCGGTCACGGCCAACGCAGAAGAGTTGGCCCAGCGTTTCGACGTGCGGACTACCTCCGTGAAGTCACCGACCGGTTCATTATCCGGCGGCAATCAGCAAAAGGTCATCGTCGCCCGTGAGTTGTCGCGTCCCCTTACTTGCTTCATTGCGGCTCAACCCACCCGAGGGCTCGACGTGGGGTCCATCGAATACGTGCACCGACAAATAGTGGAACAGCGCAACGGCGGACTGGGAGTATTGATCGTGAGTTCGGAACTCGACGAAGTATTGGCCCTGGGAGACCGCATCGCCGTGCTCTTCGACGGCGGGGTCATGGGGGTAGTGGAGCCGACGATGTCTCGCGAGGAAATCGGGATGTTGATGGCTGGGGTTGGGCCCTCGTGACCACCGCCGAGGCTCCTCGACGGACTTGGTGGACTCGCTACACCAGCCAGAGTCCGTCCCTGCTGACCTTCTTCGCACTCGTACTGGGATTCCTCATCGGCGCAATTGTCATCATTGCCACGACACCCGCCGTGCTGGACGCTTGGCGCCACATCTTTCACAGTCCCACCGCTATTTTTAGCGCGCTCAAAATCACCTGGGACAACGTGAGCGCGGCATATCGATCCTTATTCGTCGGTTCGATCGGCGACCCTCGATCGTTCGTGCATTCATTCACGACGGGGAAGGGATGGGACACCACGATGACCCCCATCTCGGAGACCCTGACCTACGCGACTCCGTTGGTCATCGCCAGCGTCGGCGTAGGTATTGCTTTCCAGACTGGTCTCTTCAATATTGGGGCCAATGGTCAAGCGATCCTCGGGGGAATCGTCGGCGTCTGGGCCGGTTCGATGCTTCACATGACCTCGGTGATTCATTTGCCCCTCACGCTCGTCGCCGGCGTTCTCGGTGGAATCGTCGGGGGACTCATTCCGGGTATCTTGAAAGCGTACGCGGGGGCGCACGAGGTGATTGTCACACTCATGTTGAACTACATCATCGCGTTTTTCTTGCTCTACGTCGTCCTCTCCACAGCGTTACAACAGCCCGGACAATCCAACGACATCTCTCGCACCATCGACCACTCCGCCATTCTTCAACCCCTCTTCGGCACGTCGTCGGGATTACGCGTCAGTTATGGCATTTTCGTGGCCGCCGCGGTCGTCATCTTTGCCTGGTGGTTTCTCAACCGTTCGACCCTCGGCTTTGACTTCCGCGTGACGGGCGCCAATCCCTTCGCCGCTCGCGCGTCGGGCATCAATCCCAAGGCCGTCATCATCTTGGTTTTTGTCATCTCGGGGGGACTCGCCGGTCTAGCGGGCGAAGTACAAATGGCCTCGACGAACCACTACATCGACGGCGGCTTCCTCATCGGCAATGCGGGTATCGGCTTCACCGCGATCACCGTAGCCCTACTAGGTCGCAACAGGCCCGGGGGCATTGTCTGGGGCTCACTATTGTTTGCCGCGCTCGGCGTTGGAGGCCGCACCATGCAGGCGATGACGGGAATACCCCTGGACCTGGCCACCGTTATTCAGTCCATCGTGGTGCTCTTCGTCGCTACCCCGGTTCTCGTGAAGGAGATCTTCCACCTGCGCACCCAGGCCCAGGGTGTGCAGTTGGCGACCAAGGGATGGGGACAGTGACCGACGTCGCTATCACTTCGACGTCCACGCGCTCCGACGTCGTCCCCCACGGCCGCACTCGTGCCATCGGGGTACTCATGATCATTGTGGGGGTTTTCAGCGCGTGGGCCTTTGGGCTCGGATCCGTCGCCGACGCGCATTCCGCCTTCACCTTCACACCCGTCAACGTGTCCTCGGCCGTACCGTGGTCGCTGGGCCAACTAACGGTCCTCACGCGGCCAACCAATCTTGTCTTGGCCCTCTTGATGATTGGGCTAGGTGTCGAGGTGTATGTTCGGCGCCCCTCCGCTCCCCTCGTTCGCTTCAGTATCGTGGCGGCCCTCTTCTTAATCGCCCTCCTTTTCTGGGCGTGTCGCACGCCCGGTCCGGCCCAAGTACCTTTCGTTAATCTGACCTCCGTCCTCATTGGTTCTTCGGCCATTGCGATGGTCTTGATCTACGGGTCCCTCTCGGGCGTGATGTGCGAGCGAGCCGGTGTGGTCAACATCGCGATTGAGGGCCAATTCATCGCGGGGGCATTTTTCGGTTCGATGATCGATTCGACGACCCACAGTTTCCTGCTCGCCGCACTCGTCGGCGCTCTCTCGGGTGCCGCGTTGGGTTGGATACTGGCGTTTCTCGCAATCCGGTATCTCTCGGATCAAATCATCGTGGGCGTCGTTATCGTCACGATGATGTCCGGTCTCTCTTCGTACTTGAATCTACAAATTCTTACGCCGTACCCCAACTTGAACGTCGGCAACATCGCCTCGAACATCGGTGTGCCGTTGCTCGACAAGATTCCGATCATCGGGCCCACTCTGTTCAACGAGAGCGGCTTCTTCTATCTCATGGCCGTGCTCGTTGCCGCGGTGAGCTTCGCCCTCTTCAAGACTCGCTGGGGATTACGTGTGCGCGCCGTGGGAGAGCATCCTCAGGCGGCCGAATCGGTCGGTATCAACGTTGCGAGAACGCGCTATCGCAATGTGGTACTCGGAGGGACCATCGCTGGGGTGGGTGGGGTGGCCTTTATGGCCACTCAGGGACAGTTCCAGGTGGGGTACACCTCGGGTCTGGGATACGTGGCCCTGGCGGCACTCATCTTTGGACGATGGAAGCCCTCGGGTGCGGTGGTGGCCTCGATCATCTTTGGTCTCTCCGCGTATTTGGTCAACGCGCTACAGAGTTACAACGTTCCTCTTTCGAGCGAGATCATCGGGATGTTCCCGTACATCATCACCATCGCCGTCGTGGCCGGTTTGATTGGCCGCGTACGACCCCCCGCCGCCGACGGCGTCCCCTATCGACGCGACTAGGGGCGACTTCCTAGGCCTCGCACCACGTGCGCAGCCGCGGCCATGGCGGACTCGAGGGCGCCCGGGACGTCGTCGCCCGCCAATCGACGGCCCAGGTACGTTCCCGTCGCTGCGTCACCGGCCCCGGTCGTGTCGAGCACGTCTCCCGGCGACGCGTTGACCCGAAACGTCTGTCCGTCGTCGTGAGCCAGCGCACCGAGGGGTCCCCGCGTGATCACCACCTCGGACCACTCACGCGACAGCGTCGCCAACGCGACCATCACGTCAGTCGTCTGAGCCAGAGTGAGGGCCTCCTCCTCGTTGGCGAAGAGCATCGTCGCACCACGCGCGACGCGCCAAAACGTCTCACTCCCCACCTCACGCAGGGGACCCACCGAGCACACGTCGATGGACGATGTGGCCCCCCACGAATTCGCCGCCGCGAGTACCTCGGGAACCAGGGATCGCGAGCGATGGTCAAGAGCGCTATATCCCGAGACGTGTACGTGCGTGAGCGAGGCGTCCAGGAGATGAGATACGTGCGCGAAACGCAACGCGGAGTTGACACCACGATCGGTCATCATCGCGCGCTCGCCCTCACTCGCCACGAGCGCCACCACCACGCCGGTGGTGCCCGCCACCGTGGTGATCTGGTTCGTGACGCCACTCGCGTGAAGATCCGCCATCACAATCTGGGCGGCGGCATCGTCTCCCGCGACCCCGGTGAAAACGACGTCGAAGGAACTATCGGTAGCCGCGCGTAGAGCGACCGCCAAGTTCGCGGCCGAGCCACCGCGCCCCACCCGCACCCGCGCCGGAGTGTCGCTGGTGGAGGCGTACGGTCCTTGCGGCCGCACGACGACGTCGAGCATGACGTCGCCCACGACCACGAGTCGGCGGGTCACGCGTCGAGTGCGGCCAGCGCGACGGCGATCTGCGCGGCCACGGTGGCGTTTGACACCACGAGATCACGATTGACCTGCACACTCGCACCGGCGGTACAGCGCGCGAACTCCGCGAGCACGACCGGGGTGACGTCTTTGCCCCTCGCCCCCGAGGACGTCGCGTACGCGAGCGCCGCGGCGAGCGCCTCGTCGTGCAGTCGCGCGTCGAGCTGACGTGGCTCGTCAATCGGATTGGCCACGAGCATGCCCGTCTTGGACCAGTGACGATGGGCGGCGAACGATGCGGCGGCCACCTCGGGCGATTCCACCCGCCAGTCCAGATCAAAGCCCGAGTCGTGGAGGTAGAAGCCCGGGAAGCGCCCGGTGCGGTAACCCGCGATCGGTACGCCGAGCGAGTCGAGACGCTCGAGGGTCGCACCGATGTCGAGGATGGACTTGACTCCCGAGGCGACCACCACGACCGGCGTGCGCGACAGGGCCGTGAGGTCAGCGGACTCGTCGAACGTCTCGTGAGCACCACGGTGCACTCCTCCCAGCCCCCCCGTCGCCATCACGGCGATACCGGCGTAGTGGGCGACGGCAATCGTGCCCGCGACGGTGGTCGCTCCGTCGCCGCGCGTCGCCACCGCGAAACCGAGGTCGCGCGTCGACAGCTTCGCACTACCACGACCCGGCTCGGCGAGACGGGCCAGTTCCGACGGGTCCATTCCCACGCGCAACGACCCCCCCATCACGCCGATCGTGGCCGGCACCGCGCCCGCGGCGCGGACCACGGACTCGCACTGCGCGCCCACTTCAAGATTGATGGGTGTGGGTAGTCCGTGCACGACGATGGTCGTCTCGAGGGCGACGACAGCGCGACCCTCGGCGAGGGCGGTCGCGACTTCATCGTGGAGCACAATGTAGGGGGCGGGGACTGATGTCATAGGGCCGAAGTGTACCGGTGCGCGACCCTCGCCCGTGATGACGGCGAACGAACCTCGGGATTCCGCGAGACGAGCGAGCGCCGCGGCGGCACTCGTGGGAGCGCTGTGCGACGAAGGGCCTCACCTCGGCGATACGATTTGGGGGTGAACGAGCCACCGATCGTGCCCTGGTCCGAGTTGCGGTCGCGAGCTCATAGCGCGGCGAGGAGAGCCTACGCACCCTATTCCCACGTTCTGGTCGGCGCCGCCGCCCTCACGACGTCGGGGTCCTTCGTCGAAGGCTCCAATATCGAGAACGCCAGCTACGGACTCACCCTGTGCGCCGAATGCTCGCTCGTCAGTGACCTCGCTCGACAAGGCGGTGGACGCCTGGTCGCCCTCTGCGTCGTCGCGGGCGACGGTGAACCCCTGGCGCCATGCGGGCGATGCCGTCAGGTACTCTTCGAGCACGCGGGAGCGAGGCTCCTCATCGATCAAGGTGAGCGGGCTCACCCCCTCACTCTCGACGACCTGCTCCCGCACGCCTTCGGTCCCGACGACCTCGCCGTGAGGTCCACCCAGTGAGGGTCCATTCCGCGGTCGACATCATCACCGCCAAACGTGACGGAGCGGCCCTCGGGGACGACGCGATCACGTGGATGCTCAACGCCTACCTCAGTGGTGCGGTGGCCGACGAACAGATGTCGGCCCTGTTGATGGCCATCGTCTTTCGTGGACTCACCCCGGCGGAACTCAATCGATGGACCGAGGTCATGATCGCCTCGGGCGAGCGACTGGACTTGTCGCGTCTCTCGCGGCCCACCGTGGATAAACACTCCACGGGTGGCGTGGGTGACAAGATCTCGCTCGTCCTGGCCCCCTTGGTCGCCGCCTGTGGCGCGGCCGTGCCCCAGCTCTCGGGTCGAGGTCTGGGTCACACCGGGGGGACGCTCGACAAACTCGAGTCCATTCCAGGTTGGCGCGCCCACCTGGACAACGACGAGGTATTCGATCAACTCGAGAGCGTGGGCGCGGTGATCTGCGCCGCGGGCGCGGGACTCGCGCCGATCGACCGCAAACTCTACGCCCTGCGTGACGTCACGGGAACGGTCGAGTCCATTGCGCTCATCTCCTCGTCGATCATGAGCAAGAAGATCGCCGAGGGTACCCAAGCCCTCGTCCTCGACGTCAAGGTCGGTCGGGGAGCCTTCATCAAATCCTTGGATCACGCTCGTGAACTCGCCCGCACCATGGTGGGCCTCGGAACCGCGCACGGCGTGGCCACCGTCGCTCAACTGACCGCCATGGACCAGCCCCTGGGTCGCGCCGTGGGCAATGCCCTGGAGGTCCGTGAATCCGTCGACGTCCTACGTGGGGCGGGGCCCGCGGACGTGCGCGAACTGACCTTGAGTCTGGCGCGCACCATGCTCGAACTCGTCGGAATCCATGAGGATCCCGCGAACAAACTCGACGACGGTTCGGCCTACGACGTGTACCGTCACATGATTCGTGCCCAGGGGGGCGACCCCGACGCGGCACTACCCACCGCGACGCATCACCACGTGGTCACCGCCCCCCACGACGGCATAGTTCACTCCGTCGACGCAATGGGTGTGGGCGTCGCCGCCTGGCGCCTTGGCGCCGGGCGCGCCCGTAAGGAGGACCCGGTCAGTGCCGGTGCGGGCGTCGTGTGTCTGGTACGCGAGGGTGACTACGTGTCGGCGCACCAACCGTTATTCGAACTCTACGCCGACGACGACGCCCACCTCGAGCGCGGCATCGCCACAATCACCCCCGCGGTCACGTTGGGGGACCACGCCGTCGCGCCGACGACGATACTGCTCGAACGCATCACGGCCTAGTGGTCGCCTAGGGCGTGGCTAGCCTGGGCCTATGTCGACGACACCCCTAACCCGCGAGCGCATCATCGCCGCACCCAAAGTACTCCTGCACGACCACCTCGACGGCGGTGTGCGGCCCTCCACGATGCTCGACCTGGCCGCGGAGATCGACTACCGTGGGCTACCCACGTCGGACCCTGACGACCTCGCCGCCTGGTTCGTCGCCGACGCGCCGGGGAGCGACCTCGTGCACTACCTCGAGGGATTCGCCCACACCATTGCCGTCATGCAGACGAAGGACCAACTCGAACGAGTGGCCTCCGAAACCGCCTACGACCTGGCCCTGGATGGTGTGGTCTACGCCGAGATTCGTTTCGCGCCCGAGTTGCACCAGGACGGCGGTTTGAGCCCGGACGAAGTGGTCGAAGCCGTCCTGGCGGGCTTCGCCCACGGAACCGCGCAGGCTCGCGCGCGTGGTCGTACCATCATCGTGCGCACGCTGATCTCGGCGATGCGCCAATTGCACCGCAGTGAGGAGATGGCGCAACTCGCCGTACGTTTTCGCGACGCCGGCGTGTGCGGCTTCGACATCGCGGGGCCCGAGGATGGTTTTCCCCCCACCGAGCACTTGGCGGCGTTCCACCTCATACAGCGCGAGAACTTCCACATGACCATCCACGCCGGCGAGGCCTTTGGTCTCGCGTCGATCTGGGAGGCCGTCCAATTCTGCGACGCCGAGCGACTCGGTCACGGCGTACGGATCGTCGACGACATCGAGCGCGTCGATGACCAGTACCGACTCGGTCGACTGGCGAGTTTCGTGCGGGATCGACGCATCCCCCTCGAAGTCTGCCCAACGTCGAACGTCCACACCGGCGCGGCAGCGTCACTGAGCGAGCACCCCATCGAGCTCCTGCGTCAACTACGTTTTCGCGTCACCCTCAATACGGACAATCGTCTCATGAGCGGTATCACGCTCTCGGGGGAGTTCGCCGCGTGCGCGGACGCCTTCGGCTGGACGCTCGATGACATGCAGTGGCTCACGCTCAATGCGGCCAAGAGTTCCTTCTTCCAGTTCGATCAGCGTCTCGCCCTTATTGACGACGTCATCAAGCCGGGGTACGCGGCGTTGCGTGCATCGGTCTAACTCGCCAACAAACTCTCACGGACAACGCAACGCGGGTTCACTTCGCAGTGCGGTGGTCTCGCGGCGGTTACGTTCTTCGCCGTGGGAGGAGTCGACGATCGAACGCTCACCACAGTGAACACGTACTCGACCCGCGATGACCTGGTGACGTCGTCGCGGCACTCCGGCCACGCCCACCTCGACGACAATTTCCCGGGCGTCGGCACTCCGAGCACCTATTCCACCGGCGTCCTCGCGTTTGGCGTAGTGGGTCAAGGCTCGACCGCGCACGCAACTGCACCGACTGGCCCCGAGAAAGAGCCGGTAGCGAGGTGGCCCCGGCCGCTATGAAATAGCACCGTGGGAATCCGACGTATGACGTGGTGCTGACTCCCAGCTCTCGCTCGTGCCTTACACCTCAAACGAGTTGCCGCTTCGACGGTCTGAACTCGGAAGTCCGTTACACCTATGATGTGACCGCCGCGATTGAGATTGTGCGGTTGGCCGAGAACTCGTACTCACTGATTCGAGCTCCGCTACACCAAGTCAATACCCCCTTTTGCCTCATCGTGCGTCCAACCCAACCTGGTCGCGCTGGCGAGTTACACGGACATCAATGGTTCGGCTGCGTTCAACGCACTCCATTGGGTCGAGCGGAGCCATGCGGAGCGGACGTACGTGACGGCGCGTCGCTCAACGCGACGACGGCGACGGCGACGGCGACGATGCCAACATTGGTCTTTCTCGCCTTCGGCGAGTCGTCCTCCGCCGCAGCGAACCCGTCGATGTCAGCTGCAGTAGGTACTCGGCGGGTCGAGGTGACCCTCTACCTGCCCTGAACACGCGCCGAGACAACCACCCATGCACGGCCCATAATGATCAGCCCATCCCTCAGGATCTGACGCGCGCGACGTCCCTCGAAGTGGAGTCCGCCAGTTCGTCACCCCGGGACGTCGAGGGACAAAAGCTCGATTAGTTCTTCCTTAATAGCAACGAGAGTCGAATTGGCAATTTCTCGCTGCGCCCTGACATCGTCGAATCGGGGTTCACCCACCACTTCGATGTACGCCTTTAGTTTGGGTTCAGTACCAGATGGGCGCACTACGACGCGGCCCACGGCACCAAGTCGCCACACCAGTCCTTCGGTGGGCGCGAGACCGTTCGCACCGGCTTCGAGATCGACCACGTCACTCACCTCAACACCCCCCAATTGACGCGGGGGTGCCTCCCGTACCCGTTTCATCACGGCGTGCAAAACCTCACGACCCCGTGGGGGACTCACGCGCAGTGAGATTTGCGACCCCGCGTGGACGCCGTAGCGCGACTCGAGCTCGTCGAGCCGATCGAGCAGGGTAAGGCCGTGCAACGATAAGTCGTGCGCCAGTCGCACCAGGGCGAGCGCGGCCGAGAGTCCATCCTTATCGGCGACCACCGGGTCCACCGCGAAGCCCAGCGCCTCTTCGTAACCAAAGATCAGTCGTCGAGTGGGGTCGGCCTTGGTGATCCACTTAAACCCGGTCAAGGTGGTCGCGTAGGCCACCCCGGCGCGCGACGCCATCTTCTCGAGTAGCGACGACGAGACGATCGTGGTGGCCACCAGGTCGTGTTCCTGAGCGTCGGCCAGCGCGACCGAACCCAACAACCATCCAACCTCGTCCCCGCGCAGGATCCGCCACGTACCATCCGCGGCGCGCACCGCCGCACCGAGGCGGTCCGCGTCGGGATCATTGGCCACGACGATCGCGGCGTCAAAGTTTCGTGCCGTCGCCACGGCGGCGTCGAGAACTCCGGGCTCCTCCGGATTAGGAAAGGCGAGACCGGGGAACGCGGGATTGGGATGGAACTGCTCCGTGACGACGGCGACCTCGCTGAACCCCGCCCGGTGGAAGAGATCCACCATGAACTCGCCCCCGACGCCGTGCAGGGGGGTGTAGGCGATGCGCAACGGACTCGAGGGAACGGCGAAACGACCCACCATGTGCTCGCGATACTCCTCGAGCAGTTCCTCCTGCACCCAACGATGTAGGGGCGACGTGCGATCAGCCAGGGGCGCGTCACCAGCCACCGTCGCGAAACGCTCCACCACGCTGTCGTGAGGCGCAACGATTTGTGAGCCGTCAGGTCCATAGAGCTTGTAGCCATTGTCGGCGGGCGGATTGTGACTCGCCGTGATCATGATCGCCGCCGCGGCCCCCAGGGCGCGAAGAGCGAAGGCCGTCAGTGGCGTGGGTAGGGGACGCGGCATCTCATGGACTGGCACGCCGGCGCCGAGCAGGACCCGCACGACTTCGTCGTGGAACGTCTCGGAACCGTAGCGAGCATCACGCCCGACGACCACACCGCGCTCGGACCCGATCCCCGACTGCGCGAGCCACGCGACGACCCCCTGGGTCGCGCGGCGAACGGTACAGCGATTCATCCCCGCGGGACCGGCCCGCACCGGTCCACGAAGACCCGCCGTACCGAAGGTCAGGGGTTCGTCAAAGCGCCGGTGGAGTTCCGCCTCGTCACCTCGCTCGATCAATTCCTCCAGGGTGGCCCGATCCGCGGCGTCGGGATCGACCGCAATCCACGCGGCGGCCTGCGCGAAGACTTCGGTGCTCACAGGACCGGGATGAGTCGCGCGAGAAGTCCCCCGAGCGAGGCGGACGCCGTTCGTCCGGCCTCGAGTACTTCGAGGTGACTGAGCGGTGCCTGCGTGGTGCCGGCCGCGAAGTTCGAAACCAGACTGAGCCCGAGGACCTCAGCGCCCATGTGACGCGCGGCGATCGCTTCGAGCACGGTCGACATACCGACCAGGGTCGCACCCATGGTGCGCGCCATCGTGATCTCGGCCGGCGTCTCGTAGTGGGGTCCGCGAAAACCTGCGTACACGCCCTCGGTCAGTTCGGGAGCCGCGAGCAGTGCGGCGGCGCGCAGGCGTTTACTATAGAGATCCGTGAGGTCCACGAACCGTGATCCGAAAGGTTCGGGGGGCGCCAATCCTTCTAGCGGCGAGGTGGCCGTCAGATTGAGGTGATCCTTGATGAGCACGACCGAGCCCGGTCCCTTGGTGGGGTCGATCCCCCCGCACGCGTTGGTCAAGATGACGGTCTTGGCCCCGGCCGCTATCAGCGTCCGCACCGAGTGAGCCACTTGATCGGCCGTATTGCCCTCGTAGAGGTGGACGCGCCCCGAAACGAGTGCCACGTTCGCGCCCGCGACCTTGACCGAGAGAATCTGGCCCGCGTGACCCACCACCGTCGGCGTCACGAAGCCCCGCAGCGTACCGCTGGGTACGTCCGCGAAGGGCGGGCCCAGCGCGACCGCGCCCTCCTTCCACCCCGAGCCCAGCACGACGGCGAGGTCGTAGGCGTCCACTCCACTTCGAACTCGAAGCTCATCGGCGGCTTGAATCGCGAGTTCGAAGGGATTGGTCATCACTGTCCTATCGTGTGCCAGACCGTGGTGGTCTCGACAAAGGTTCGTAGTCGGCGCAGAGGATTCTCGACGTCGTTGCTTCTCTCGCGGTAGACGCGCTTGATCGAGTCGGCGGCCACTCTCGCCAACTCGTCGGCGGCGTCACCGCTCCCACTCAGATCGATTCCGTCGACGTCGCCGTGCGAAGCCAACTGTCCCATCAGCTCGGCGCCGAACCCCGAGAGGACGTTGAGGACGCCCGGGGGGAAATCTGACGTGACCGACATCTCAGCCAACGCCAGGGCCGGCGTCGGTCGCTGCTCACTCGCGACCGCGACCACCGCATTACCCACGCACAGGGGCGCCGCCACGCAATTGACGAATCCTTCGAGGGAGGACTCCTGAGGTGCGATCACGCCGACCACGCCGCAGGGCCCGGGCTGGGAGAAATTAAAGAAGGGGCCCGCGACGGGATTCGCCCCTCCGAGCACTTGCGCCACTTTGTCGGTCCACCCCGCGTACCAGACGATACGGTCGATCGCCCGCCCAACGTGCCCGAGGGCGTCCTTCTTCTTGTGACCCTCCACCGCACCCACGAGGTCGACGAGTTCGTCACGACGCGACTCGGCCATCTCGGCCCAGCGATAGAGAACCTGACCGCGGTTGTACGCGCTCGCATCCCACCACGCCCCTTGCGCGGCGCGCGCGGCCACGACCGCGTCGCGAAGATCCTTGCGCGACGCCTGGGCCACGTTGGCCAGAAACCCACCCGCGGCGTCACGCACTTCGTAGCTCCGGCCCGACTCCGAGCGCACGAAGGCGCCCTTCACCACGAGTTTGAAGGTTTTGTTCACTTCGAGTCGCTCAGACATCGAGGTACGCCTCGAGACCGTGACGCCCACCCTCGCGGCCAAAACCCGACTCGCGCACACCCCCGAAGGGGCTGGTTGGATCAAACTTGTTGTAGGTGTTGGCCCAGATGACGCCGGCGCGCAGTCGTTGGGCGACCCACAGCGTGCGACTCCCCTTCTCGCTCCACACCCCACACGCCAATCCGTACTTCGAATTGTTCGCCTTGGTCACCGCTTCTTCGGGGGTGCGAAACGTCAGGACAGAGAGTACGGGACCGAAGATCTCCTCACGGGCGATGCGGTGGCTCTGGGCCACGTCGGAGAAAACCGTGGGCGCGAACCACAAACCCTTGTCGGGTAGCGCACAGGCGCTGGTGTAGCGAGTAGCACCTTCTCGCTCACCCCAGTCAGTAAGTTCACGAATGCGCTCCAATTGCGCCAATGAGTTGATCGCCCCCACGTCAGTGTTCTTATCCATGGGGTCCCCGACACGCAATTGATCGACGCGGCGCAGGAGGCGACGTAGTACTTCGTCGGCGACGGACTCCTGGACGAGCAGGCGCGATCCGGCGCAGCACACGTGACCCTGGTTGAAGAAAATTCCATCAATGATGCCCTCGATCACCTCGTCGATGGGCGCGTCCTCAAAAACGATATTGGCACCCTTGCCACCTAATTCCAAGGTCAACCGTTTCGACGTCGCGGCCACGCGCTCTTGGATCAGGCGCCCGACTTCGGTAGAACCGGTGAAGGCGATCTTGTCGACCCCGGGGTGTTCCACCAACGCCGCCCCGGTCGTGGCGTCGCCCGTGATGATGTTCACCACGCCCTCGGGAAGTCCTGCCTGTTGAAGGATCTCCGCGAGAACCAGGGCCGAGAGCGGCGTCGTCTCCGCGGGCTTCAAGACACAGGTGTTACCCGCGGCCAACGCGGGCGCGAGTTTCCACGCCGCCATGAGCAACGGGAAGTTCCACGGAATGATCTGTCCGGCCACACCGAGAGGCCGGGGGTGCGCGCCGAAACCGGCGTGCTCGAGCTTGTCCGCCCAGCCCGCGTAGTAGAAGAAGTGCGCTGCGGCCAGGGGCACGTCGACGTCACGCGATTCTCGAATAGGTTTCCCATTGTCGAGGGTCTCGACGACCGCCAATTCGCGCGAACGCTCCTGGATGAGCCGAGCAATGCGGTACAGGTACTTCGCACGCTCGGTACCGGGGGTGGAGCTCCAGACCCGTTCGTAGGCGCGGCGCGCCGAGGCGACGGCTCGGTCGACGTCGGCCGTGTCCGCGAGGGCCACCGTCGCCAGCGTCTCTCCGGTGGCTGGATTGATGGTCTCGAACTGCTCGTGGGACTCCGGGGGCGTGAAATCACCGTCGATGAATAGACCGTAACTCTTGCGTAGGTGCGCCAGGGACGCGGACTCGGGGGCGACGTCGTAGCGCAACGCACCCAGTGGCGACGTCGCGGAGTTCTCGATCATGTCAGTCCCCCGAGAATTCGTCGGGTCGCGGATACACGCCGGAAAGCTGCTTGCGCCGCTGCATCAATAGGTCGTTGAGAAGTGACGACGCACCAAAACGAAAATACTCCGGGGAGAGCCACGCGTCGCCCACGGTCTCGTTGACCAGAACGAGATATCTGAGGGCATCCTTGGTACCGCGAATCCCTCCGGCCACCTTGACTCCGGTCACGCGACCGGAGAGTTCGGCGAAGTCACGTACCGCCTCGAGCATGACCAGAGCGACCGGTAACGTTGCGTTGACGCCCACCTTGCCCGTGGATGTCTTGATGAAGTCCGCACCGGCGAGCATCGCAATCCAACTCGCGCGTTTGACGTTGTCGTAGGTGACCAGTTCGCCCGTCTCGAGAATCACCTTGAGGTGCGCGTCACCGCACGCGGCCTTGACCGCCACGATCTCGTCGAATACCTGGCCCCAGCGACCCGCGAGGAAAGCACCGCGGTCGATCACCATGTCGATTTCGTCGGCCCCCGCGTCAATCGCTTCGGCGACGTCGTGCAACTTGACCCCGAGGGAGGCTCGACCCGAAGGGAACGCCGTCGCCACCGACGCCACCGCCACCGACGTGTCCGCCAGTGCACGCCCGGCGAGCGCGACGAGGTCCGGGTAGACGCAGACCGCGGCCACGTGGGGAACGACCGCGTCAGTCGGATCGGGTCGGCGCGCTTTGGCGCACAGTGACGAGACGCGCCCGGGAGTGTCGGCGCCTTCGAGTGTCGTCAGGTCGACCATCGAGATCGCGAGGTCAATCGCGGTCATCTTGGTCGACAACTTCAACGAACGCGTGCCTAATTTCGCCACGCGACTCTCGAGTCCCACGGCGTCGACCCCGCTGAGCGATCGGACGTGGCGCCGGAGCTCCTCGTCGGTATCGATGGAGGGAATCGAGACGACCGTAGGAATGAGGACGCCGCGCGCGCGCACCTCGGCCGGGCGAAGGGAAGCCATACTCACCTAGGTCAGGCTAGCAACGTGGGACACGTCGAGTCCCGAGCGACTCAGGAAAAGTGGGGGAGCTCACCCGCCGCGCGCCGTTGGGCCAGGGATGGTGCGGCGGCGTCCTTCTCGCTCAAGATTGCTTCTCCGCCGAGTGCCCAGGGCACGTCGACGTCGGGGTCGAGGGGGTTAATCTCGAACTCGTGGGGCGCGTCGTAGGGCGAGGACAACAAGTAGGACAACGCCGCGGTGTCTGAGGTCACGCAAAACCCGTGCGCGACACCCGCCGGCAAGAAGACGGTCGTGCCTTGATCGGCCCCGAGAGCCACCGTGACCACACTCCCGAAGGTGGGCGAGCCGACGCGAATATCCACGATGACGTCGTCGAGGGTACCGTAGACGCAAGTGACAACCTTGGCTTGTCCCCGAGGGGCCAATGAATAGTGCAGTCCGCGCACCACATTGCGTGAGGATATTGACAAATTGGCCTGCTCCGCCGCGAACGTGATGCCCGCCGTCTCGAAGTCGCTGGACTTGTACCATTCACGAAAGAAACCCCGTTCGTCGCCGAAAACGCGTGATTCGCCGACGAAGAGTCCCACGATGTCGAGTTCGCGCACGTTCATCGGGCCTCCTTCAAGGGGCGCCACCACGTCTCATTGTCGAGGTACCACCGCACGACCGCGGCCAGGCCCTCGCTGAAGTCCACCTGAGGCTGATACCCGAGTTCGTTGCGAATCTTGGAGCAGTCGACCGAGTAGCGCCGGTCGTGCCCGAGACGGTCCGCGACCACCTCAATGCTCTCAGTGGTCTTGTCACAGAGTTGCAAGAGACGATACGTCAACTCCTTGTTGGTGAGTTCCGTTCCACCACCAATGTTGTAGATTTCGCCGGCGCGACCACCACCAAGAACGAGCAGGATGCCGCGGCAATGGTCGTCCACGTGCAGCCAGTCGCGCACATTGAGGCCGTCGCCGTACAGCGGAATCGGGTGACCGTCCATGAGATTGGTGACGAAGAGCGGGATCACCTTTTCGGGGTACTGCCGCGGACCATAGTTGTTCGAGCAACGCGTCACGTTCACGTGTAGACCGTAGGTTCGGTGATACGCCAGCGCCGCCAAGTCCGATCCCGCCTTGGACGAGGAATAGGGCGAGTTGGGCTCGAGGAGATGGTCCTCGCGCCACGAACCCTGCGCGATCGATCCGTAGACTTCGTCCGTCGACACGTGGACGAATCGCTCCACCTGGTGACGTCGCGCACTCTCGAGCAGGGTCTGGGTACCGATGACGTTCGTTTCGAAGAACGTGCGTGCGCCCGTGATGGAACGGTCGACGTGGCTCTCGGCGGCGAAATGCACGACCGCCTGGGCGCCGCGTAGCGTCTCGTCGGTCACCTCCGGGTCGGTGATGGAACCCTCGACGAAACTCACCCGCGAATCGCGCAGCGCACCCTCGATGTTGTCGCGTCGACCCGAGTAGGTCAACGCGTCCAAGATCACGACGTCCTCGTAGTGCGGTTCCGGCGACGCCAGAAGCATCTCGACGAAGCGCGAGCCGATGAATCCGGCGGCTCCGGTAATCACAATGCGCATGGCGAAACCTCGGCCTTGGGTAGGGGATGACGGACTCCTATACTAATGGAGTGAAGGGAATCATTCTGGCGGGCGGAAGCGGCACGCGCCTGCACCCCATCACCCGCGCGACGTCCAAGCAGTTGTTGCCGGTCTACGACAAACCCATGATCTATTACCCACTGAGTACGTTGATGCTCAGTGGGCTGCGCGACATTCTGCTCATCACCACCCCCCACGATCAGGCCGCGTTCCAGCGCCTCCTCGGCGACGGCTCGCACCTGGGACTGTCGATCTCCTGGGTGGTCCAAGAACAACCCAATGGTCTGGCTCAAGCGCTCATTCTCGGCGAGGAGTTTCTCGACGGCGATAAGTGCGCACTGATTCTCGGCGACAATTTGTTCTACGGACCCGGGTTGGGATCCCACCTGAGTCAGAACCTCGACGTGGAAGGCGCCCTGATCTACGCCTACGAGGTATCGGACCCGACGTCCTACGGCGTGGTGGAGTTCGGCGACGACGGCAAGGTCCTGTCCATCGAGGAGAAACCTAAGGAACCCAAGAGTCGCTACGCGATTCCCGGTCTGTACTTCTACGACGAGAAAGCGTCGACCCTCGCCCAGACCCTCACACCCAGCGCACGGGGAGAACTCGAGATTACCGCGCTCAACAATGCGTATCTCGAACGTGGGGAGTTGCACGTGCAGACCCTCTCGCGCGCCACGACCTGGCTCGACACCGGGACGCACGAGTCCCTCTACGAAGCGGGCGGTTTGATTCGCACGCTCCAACACCGTTCGGGGCTGCGCATCGGTGACCCCGAACAGATCGCTCGTGACCACGGCTGGGTCGCTACCGCCGAGTAACGCCCAGCGGCCTCGAGCCCTGACCTACAGTGGTGCAACGACCACCCCTGAAGGAGTTTTTCATGTCCACTGTCGCCGTCTCAACCCGCCGTGCGGTCCTCGCGGACGTTGTCCCCTCGTCATTCCTCACTGACGTCCTCCTCGTGGTGGGTGCCGCCGCGTTCGTGGGCGCTCTCGCGCGAATCTCCTTTTACGTGCATCCCTTCGTCGTCCCCTTCACCGGTCAGACGCTCGCGGTGCTACTCGTCGGTTCGACACTCGGCGTGCGGCGCGCCGTCGCGGCCATGACGCTCTACACGGTGGCGGGGGTGGCGGGACTGCCGTGGTTGGCCGGGGGCACACATGGTTACTCGTCGCTACTCTTCGGCTACCTCATCGGCTTCCTCCTCTCGGTGACGTTGATGAGTTGGCTCGCGTCCAAGGGTAACGATCGCAACGTCGTGAGTGCGCTGGGCCTCTTCATCATCGGCGAGCTCGCCATCTATTCAATTGGCGTCCCGTGGCTCGCGCTGGACCTTCACGTCTCGCTGCTCAAGGCCGTCTCCATCGGTATGACGCCGTATTTGATCTTCGACCTCGCCAAAGTAGTCGTCGCGGGCACCTTGTTACCCGGCGCCTGGCGACTCGTGGATCGTACGACCGCGAAGTAGGCGCCGTCGCGTCGCGACGGTAAGTTGGACGTCATGAACGACGCTACCTCTGACGCACCCGAGCCCGACGTCTCCGAAGCCCAGCCCCTCTCGCAACACTGGGTCTGGGCGGGCTACCATCGCCCACCCATCCCCCGGACGCTGGTGGACTTCATGACGTCGCAGTGGGCGCCGGTCGACCCGAGTGGTGACGTGCATCCGGGTGTCGTACGCTTCGCCGCGCGTCGCGATGCCCTGGCTCGCCACTTTGGCGACGCGACCCTCGTCGTGTCCACGGGCAATCCCAAGGTGCGCGCCAACGACACTGACTACCGATTCCGCGCCGGAACCGACTTCTTCTACCTGACGGGTTGTCAAGAGCCCGACGCCGTCGTGGTCATCTCCCCCAGCGCCGCCGGTCCACGGAGCACGCTCTACGTCGCGCCTCGACGAGATGCGCGTTCTCACGACTTCTACACCGACGCGCGATACGGCGAACTATGGGTCGGCCCGCGCCGCGGCGTTGAAGAATGCGCGCACTACTACGGTATTGCCACCGCCCCACTCGAGAAGTTGGCACCGGACCTCGCGGAACTCGCCGCGACCACCACCTTGAACGTACGAGGTTTCGATGCGTCCGTCGACGCACTCGTCCCCGCCCACGAGGACGAGGATCGACTCGCGACGCACCTGTCCGAGATGCGACTCGTGAAGGACGACTACGAGGTAGCCCAACTCCGCGAAGCCATCGCGCACACGGTGGCCGGCTTCGAGGACGTCGTCCGTGCACTGCCCGCCGCGGTGGGCCGTGGCGAGCGCGTCATCGAGGGTGTCTTTAACCTGCGCGCGCGGGTCGAAGGAAATGACGTCGGCTACGACACGATCGCGGCGAGCGGATCGCACGCCACCATCCTGCACTGGACTCGCAACGACGGACAGGTCCACGACGGTGATTTGCTCCTGCTCGACGCCGGTGTGGAATGCCACCAGCTCTACACCGCTGACGTGACGCGCACGATGCCCATCAACGGGCGCTTCTCGCCCGCCCAGCGTCGCGTCTATGAGCTTGTGCTCGCGGCCCAACAGGCCGGAATCGAGGAAGTACGTCCCGGGGTCGATTTTCGCTCGCCGCACCGTGCGGCCATGCGGGTCCTCACCGAAGGCCTCTGCGACCTCGGTATTTTGACGGTGGACCCCGACGAGGCGCTTCGTCCAGATCGCCAGCTCCATCGGCGCTACACCTTGCACGGGACGAGTCACATGCTGGGCCTCGACGTGCACGACTGCGCCAACTCGCGCAACGAGTTGTACCACGGGGACCTCGTCGAGGGCTACGTCTTGACCGTCGAACCCGGACTGTACTTCCAAGCCAATGACCTGAGTGTCCCCGAGGAATATCGCGGGATCGGCGTACGCATCGAAGACGATATCTTGGTCACCGCCGAGGGCTCGGTGAATCTCTCGGCGGCCCTGCCACGCAGCGTTGAGGAGATCGAGGCCTGGATATCGCGACTGTGGTCAAGCGGCCCGAGTGATCTGGGCGTTCGTTAAGTTTCGTCGCTCCTCATCGGCCCGGGAGACGGCTACTGGGTCTCGATCTCTTCTCGGCTGATGCCCAAGAAGTATAAGACGGCGTCGAGATAGGGGACCGACAGCGCCGCGTCGGCGTGTTCGCGTACCACGGGCTTGGCGTTGAAGGCGATGCCCAGTCCCGCCACGGAGATCATGTCGATGTCGTTCGCCCCGTCGCCCACGGCGACGGTCTGAGCCAGGGGTACGCCGACTTCAGCGGCGAAGCGCTCGAGCGCGCGCGCCTTCCCGGCCCGGTCCACGATGGGCGAGGTCAATCGTCCCGTCAGTTTGCCGTCAATGATCTCGAGGTGATTGGCTTCGAGATACTCCACGTGCAACTCCGCCAGGAGCGGCGCGAGCACTTCCACGAAGCCACCCGAGACCACCGCGGGCACGTACCCCAGTCGATGCAGGGTGCGCAAGAGCGTCCGGGCCCCCGGGGTGAGTCGTAACCTTTGGCGCACTCGGTCGAGCACGCTCGCGTCGAGACCCTCGAGGAGAGCCACCCGGCGGCGCAGTGATTCGGCGAAATCCAACTCACCGGCCATCGCGAGTTCCGTGATCTTCGTTACCTCGTCGGCGCAGTCACATTCCTCGGCCAACAGGTCAATAACCTCGTCCTGGAGCAGGGTCGAATCGGCGTCCATGACGACGAGGTGCTTGGCGCGCCGGTGCAGACCCGCGCGCTGCACGGCGAGGTCCACACCACTCGCCTGGGCCACCCGCGTCACGGTCTCGCGCAAGGCCGCGTGGTCCGAGCCGCGCACCACCAATTCGTAGCAATCGACGGGATAACTCGCTAGGTGCACGATACGCTCGCACGTCGCCCCCACCGCCGCAATAGCGCGAAAGATGCCCTCGAGGTGGGCCGCGTCGATGCGCGGCGCCAGCAGCGTCACCAGCAATCGACCACCCTCGAGCGCGAGATCGGGTATGACGCGCTCCACGTGGGTCGAAATACCGTCGCGCTCAATATCACATGACGCGAGTGCGCGACGCACGTCCTCGGCGCGCACGGTCTCATCAACGGTGACTTCTCCGCAGAGCACCAGGGAACCGCGAATGGTGATCTGGGCCACGTCGGAGAGCTGGCCACCGTGCGCACTCACGCGCGCCAGCGCAGCGAAGAGTTCGGCGCCGACCCCGATGCGGTCAGGTCCCGACACGGTGACGAGGTACGAGACGCGAGGCACGGCTAAATGCTACGAGGTTTCGTGAGCGCTACGGCGATTCGAGACGATTGCGCGCCTCACGCACCCGAGCGACGTGCACGTCACTGCGGGCGTCGAAACGCCACAGTGACGGCAGCGCCGCGGCGACGACTCCCACCGAACCAGTACACGCCAGTCCGCCGAAGGTCAAGGAGAACCGCAGACTGGTCCACGCGGCCATCACTCCCGCACGGAACTGTCCCGCGGTGGGACCGAGTGAATACGAGATCATCTCCAAGCCCGCCATGCGGCCCCGGATCTCGGGGGGAATGGACTCGTTCCACATGGTCGAGCGAAAGATCCCGCTGAGCGAATCAGCCGCGCCGGCCACGCCCAGACCCGCGAGGACCAACCACAGCGAAGAGCAATACCCGAAAACGGCGATGCCCAACCCCCACGCCGCCGCGGACGCGACGACCGCACGTCCGTAGTGGTGCACCCGTCGGGTCCAGCCCGACACGACGGTGAAGAGTAGTGCTCCGCCTGGAAGCCCGCAGTACAGCAGGGAGAGGGCGTAGGTCGAGTGGAATCGCGCCGCCACGAACGGCAGCATCGCGACGGGAAAGGCGAGCGTCATGGCCAGTAGGTCGATGATGTAGGTCCCCACGATATCGGGCCGCGCGCGCAAGAAGGAGAGTCCAGCGCGAAGCGCGGCGCGATCACTGTCGTCGAGTGACGCTGGTGCGAGTTGGTGAGCCAAACCTGACAGGAGGTAGATCGACATCGCGAAGGTCACCAGGTTGGCACCGTAGACGGCGCTTGGTCCCACGGCGACGGCCACCAGTCCCCCGAGAGCCGGTCCGATGATCGAGGCGGTCGTATAGCGAATATTGGCCAAGGTCGACGCGGCGCGTTGCTGGTCGTGGCGCACGAAGGTTTGATTGAGGGCCTCGATACTGGGTCGTTGCACACTCGACGCGGCGGCGGCCACGACCGCGTCCGCGTAGAGGATCCAGACTTGCGGGCGCGGCACGAGGGCATTGACCAGCACCGTGGCGGTGGCCACCATCAAAACGGTCTCCATCGCGATGATGAGGCGGCGACGGTTCATGCGATCGGCGAGGACGCCGCCGTAGAGGCCACACAGAACCAGTGGCACCAACTCCACGAGCCCCAACGCCCCAACGTCGAGGGGGGAGTGGGTGAGTCCCTTGAGTTGAAAGGGTATGGTGACGTACGTGGCCTGGGAACCCAGTGCTGTAATGAAACCCGCGACGTAGAGCCGACGATATTGTGGCGAGGTGCGTAACGGCGTGAGGTCCACGCCGAAATGTTGCTTCACGTCGGCGCTCCCGGCTGCCAGCCCGTCTCCGGCGAATAGTGTCGGAGCACGCGAGCGGGCACGCCGCCCAGGACAACGTGATCGGGAAACGTCCCGCGCACCACCGCGCCCGCCGCGACCGTCGTGTTCCTACCCAGGTGCGTGCCGGGCAGGATGACGACGTGGGTGCCCAGCCAACTGCCCGAGCCAATCGACACCGCCGACTCTTCGGGGGTCTGCCACCCCACCGGCACGTCGGGGTCGAGGTACGTGTGGTTCTGGTCAGTGATGTACACGTAGGGTCCCGTCTGGATTTCGTCCCCCAATGAGATGGACCAATGACCAATGATGTGCGAACCGCGACCGATGATGCACTTCTTACCGATGCGCACGACGGGTGAGTGCAGCATCTCTTGTTCCGCGCTAATTCCAGCCGTGAGGCACACTTGAGGACCCACCAGTGTGTGGTCACCGATGGACAGGTACCGCTCGTTGTAGATAATTCCCTGGGGGCCGATGAGACCCGCACCGACGCCGAAGTAGAAGAATTTCTTCGCGTAGTCGTCGTGGGGAGCTACCGTCGCGACCTCGTTCGCGTACCGCCGCGCCGCGCGAATCCACTCACCCAACCGACGTCGATACCTTAGGCGCAGGTTCACCGAGATAACGCTACTTCGACACCGCCGCGGCGACGTGGTCGATCACTCGAAAGGTTGCGCCGGCGACCGTTCACCTCGCCGGCGATGGCCCCCGACACCTTGAGTTCGCGGACCCCACGCAAAAGCGGGGGTAACCAACGGAGAACTCTCGAACGCCCAGGCGAATCTCCCCGCAGCAGTTATCCAGGGTCGCCGCGTAGTTCGTTGTGCGACGCTGGCCCGGTCACCTACTGGCGTAGCGAAACGTGCCCGTCAGCCCTCTCCTCGCCTCCGCGGCGACCTGGTCGATCACTCGGAAGGTTGCCGCGGCGACCGTTCACGTCGCAACGACCCACGTGACGGACTCGCCTCGACCCACGACTCTACGAAATGGTGCTGGACCTGGGTCTCTGGTCACTCTCGTTGCGTGGGAGGGCTAGTCAACGCCGCCGAGATCTTCCACCACAATTACGTTGACTTGCCCCCTGTTCCACGCCTTCGTCTCGACTCAATATCTCGCCCGTCTCATCGCGTGGATCAGCCTGATCTTTCACGTCTTTCACGACTTTCACGACGTCATGCCTGGCCACGACCTCACCGGAACCCTCAAGGCACCGTGGGTGCTCCTCATCTTCGTTCTGCCACTGCGGGGCTGCTTGCTCTATTTGAGATCCTTTTCGGCGGTGACGTGCACCTTCGACAAGAGCGCGTAGCTCAAATGCAACGCGAGACATTCGAGGACCACGTTCGCCCCGTAGCGAGCACGAATGATGGACACACTCCCACGTCGTCACCCGAGGGACCGACCACCGGCCACGACGCTGCAGTCCACGTCAAGCCACCCAGCGGAATCCCCATTGTCGATCGAACCGGGCGATTGCCCCACGCGAGGCCGCTGACGTCACACTACTTCGTAGGAAAGTTGACCCCGCGGTCGCTGAATAGTGTTCTTCAACTCATCAGTCCAGCGTTAACGGGGCGTCCACATCCACCTCGGCCCCGACGACGTCGGGCAACAACGCGGTGGCGAGGTGTTCACGGACTCGACCGTCGATCTCGGCCATCGTCTGAGGATTCTCGCGGAGGAAGGTCTTCACGTTCTCGCGGCCTTGGCCCATCTGTTCACCTTCGTAAGTAAACCAGGCCCCAGCCTTCTTCACGAAGCCGAGCTCGACCGCCACGTCAAGCACCGAGCCCTCGCGGCTGATGCCTTGGCCGTACATTATGTCGAACTCGGCCTGCTTGAACGGCGCCGCACACTTGTTTTTCACGACCTTGACGCGCGTACGGTTGCCCACGACCTCGGTACCGTCCTTGATGGACTCGATTCGACGAATGTCCAGGCGTACCGAGGAGTAGAACTTGAGCGCGCGACCACCGGGGGTGACCTCGGGCGATCCGTACATCACGCCAATCTTCTCACGCAACTGGTTAATGAACACCGCAACGGTATTGGACTTCGAGAGTCCACCGGTCAATTTGCGCAGGGCCTGACTCATCAGACGTGCCTGCAGGCCGACGTGCGAATCTCCCATATCCCCTTCGATCTCGGCGCGCGGTGTCAAGGCGGCCACCGAGTCAATGACGATGACATCGAGGGCGCCCGACCGAATCAACATGTCGCAAATCTCCAGGGCCTGCTCACCGGTGTCGGGCTGGGAGATCAAGAGGTCGTCGACGTTCACACCGATCGCTCGCGCGTAGATGGGGTCCATGGCGTGCTCCGCGTCGATGTAGGCGCACACTCCACCATTTCGCTGGGCTTCGGCCACCACGTGCATCGCCAGCGTAGATTTTCCTGAAGACTCCGGTCCGTAGAGCTCCACGATACGCCCTCGCGGTAGTCCGCCAATACCCAGGGCCATGTCCAGGGCGAGTGCTCCCGTCGGGATGGACTCGATATTCATGTGCAGGTTCTCACCCATTCGCATGATCGAGCCCTTGCCGAACTGCTTCTCGATCTGGCCCAGCGCTGATTCGAGGGCCTTAGCGCGGTCGTCGGTCGCCATTGGATGTCTCCTTGTTCTTCGTCACGAGGGGCACGCTATCGGCCCCCAGTCACATCGGTCGTTCTTCGCTGCAATGTACCGTACTACGAACAAGTGTTCGTAGTACGGATGTGCCCGAGTGTGAGTCAGTCGAGTCGATCGAGTCCACGCCGAAGTGCGTCGAGGGCGCCAATAGCACTATAGGAACGGACCCGCTCGCGGTCGCCCGGTACTCGTAACTGCGCGTGACTGACATCGTCGCCGATCGCCAGTCCCACGAACACCGTACCGGGGGGAAATCCGTCCTGCTCATCGGGACCGGCCACGCCAGTGATGGCCAACGCCACATCAACTTCGAGCAAACGCTGGGCACCTCGAGCCATCTCTTCGGCCGCCGCGGCGCGCACCACCGGACCGCGCGTCACCTGGAGCAGTTCGTACTTCACGTCCGAGGCGTAACTGACCAATCCGCCACGGAACCACTGCGACGCCCCCACCACGTTGACCAATCGACTCGCGATAAGACCACCGGTGAGGGATTCGGCTAATCCCAGGGTCCACCCGCGCCTGAGGAGTCGCGTGGCGATCGCGTATTCCATGGTCTCAGCATCGACGCCGAACACGATGTCGCCGAACGCTCCCGAAATAAGGGCACGTACGAGTTGTTCCTCTTCGTCGAGCAATGCCAGAGCGTGGTCGCGATCATGGCCCCGCGCCGTGATCCGAACTTTGATCCCCTCGATGCCCGACGCCAAGAACGCGATCGTGACCCGTTCGGAGTCGATGAGTGCGTCGAAGCGTTCGGCGACGGCTTCCGCCAGACCCGATTCGCTCGCGCCCCAGGTGCGCAAGACGCGACTCACGATCACCGACGTCTGTCCGAGCGCGCGTTGGCGCGTCAAGAGATCGGGGAGAATAGCGCGCTCGAACATGTCGCTCATCTCGTAGGGCACTCCGGGCACTGCGTACATGACCTGGTCACCCACGGGGCAGATCAGTCCCGGCGCCGTACCGCGAATCTGCTCAATGACCTTTGCCCCCGCCGGGACATCCGCCTGGAGGAGATTGTTGTCGGACATGGCGCGTCCTCGAGAGTCGAAGAAGGAGCGGATCTTCTTAATGATGTCATCGTGTCGTACGAGTTCGACGCCCATAATTTCGGCGAGAGCCGCGCGGGTGATGTCGTCCTGCGTGGGGCCAAGGCCGCCACAGACGATCACGGCGTCGCTGCGACCCAGGGCGATGCGAAAGGCCGCCACGATGCGTTCGTGGTTATCGCCGACGTGCTGGTGGTAGTGCGACGCGATTCCGTTCGCCGCGAGTCGCTCGCCGAGCCACTGCGAATTCGTGTCGGGGATCTGGCCTAGGAGAAGCTCGGTACCGACGGCGACAATCTCAACGCGCACGAGAAAATATCTTTCGTCCGTCCACGTAGTAGCGCCACCCCGTGTAGACGGTCATGACCACGGCCACCCAGATCGTGACGTCGGCGATTCTGAGGTGACGTGCGGTGAGCGGGATCACGCAAAACGCGATGGCCCAGTCTTGAACGAAGGTCTTCCACTTGGCGATCTTCACGGCCGGAATCGAGAAGCCGAGCTTGGCCGCCCGCGATCGGTGCACGCTCATCCAAATCTCTCGCAACGTGATGATGACCGAAGGGATAATGAAACTACTGACGCCGTGCGGTCGAGAAATAATAATGGCGTACAGACCACCGAGAACGACGACCTTGTCCGCCAGAGGGTCGAGAAACGCACCCGAGGTCGTCGTGCCGTGGCGACGCGCGACTATTCCATCGAAATAGTCCGAGGCCGCCGCGAGAGCACCCACCCCCGTGGTCCACCAGGAAATGCGGTGCACCACGATCATGTAGATGAAGACGGGCGCCACCGCGAGGCGAAAGATCGTCATCAGGTTCGCCGGGGTGAGGAGCGCCGTTTCACCGTAGATTCGTTCGCGCGTCGTCATATCGCCACCCCCTCCACGTCCGTCCCGTGACTCGCCACGATGTGGACGTCCACAAATGACCCGACGCGAAGCGTCGGGTCGACCATCACGATGCCGTCAATTTCGGGACACTCTCGTACACTACGAGCCACTCCCGGCGCATCGATCAGCACTCGTTGATTCGTCCCCACGACGGCGTCGCGCCGAACCGCAGTAATAGCGTCTTGCAACTCAGAGGCCTCGCGCAAACGCTCGAGCGCCAACTCGTGGGGTACGTGATCACCCAACTCGTGCGCGAACGTCCCGTCTTCGTCAGAAAAGGTGAAGAAGCCGGCCCAATCGAGTTGGGCCGCCTCGAGGAATTCGAGCAAATGACGTTGATCATCCTCGGTCTCACCGGGGTAGCCCAAAATGAAGGATGAACGAAACGTCGCGTCGGGGTCGGCCGCGCGAATGAGAGCGATGCGCTCGAGAAAACGTTCGCCGTCCCCCCAGCGTCGCATAGCGCGCAACAGGGGCCGTGACGAGTGCTGCAATGACAAATCGAAGTAGGGAACACCCGTCGACAGGATCGTGTCAATCAGCCCAACGGTAAGGCCCGAAGGGTACAAGTACAGCAGTCGGACTCGCTCGACCTCGCTCGAGAGCGCGCGCGTGAGTTCAATCAGTGGTTGGGTGCCACCTTCGTCGAGCACCTCGACCGCCTCGCCGAGCGCGCCCCGGCGCCGGTCGTGGCCCCAACTGGCCAGGTCCTGGGCGATGAGCACGATCTCTTTGACTCCGCCCGCCACGAGGGCTCGCGCTTCGGCGAGGATGTCCTGGGTCGAACGTGAGCGTTGATCTCCCCGGAACGACGGAATGGCGCAGAAACCGCAACGGCGATCACAACCTTCGGCGATTTTGACGTACGCCCAGGGAGCAGTGGTGGCGGGTCGGGGCAGGTTGAGCAAGTCGAAGTCCGTCGTCGGACGTCTCCGCAGACTCACCGCTGTCGAAGCGACGTTCGAAGTGAGACTTTCGCCGAAGCCGGCGACCAGGTCCACTTCGGGTAGAGCGGCGGCGAGTTCGGCGCCGTAACGCTCCGCCATGCAGCCGGTGACGACGAGTCGCGCCGCCGGACGCTTGACGTCGGCGAGTTCGAGCACCGTCTCGATCGATTCCTCGCGAGCCGCTTCAATAAAGGCACACGTATTGGCCACGACGAGGTCCGCCTCGCTCGCTGATACTGCGACGTCGTACCCCTGGGAGACGAGCATTCCCGCCAACTTCTCTGAGTCGACGTGATTCTTCGGACAACCCAGCGTTTCAATCCAGTAGCGCATGAGCCTCTCCTCGTAACACGCCAACACCGAGCGCGGAGCGCTCGGTGTTGATGGCGGAGAGGGAGGGATTCGAACCCTCGGGCCCACTTTCGCAGGCCGCATTCTTAGCAGGAATGTGGTTTAAACCGAACTCACCCACCTCTCCGAGCAACTCCATCTTACTCAGTCGGCCATGTCCGCGTCATTGGGCGCGTGCGCCCACGGTCCCAGGTTCATTCGCCGCCCAGCGTGCGCCAACACCAACGCCGCGGTCAGTCGCTAGGCGCCAGGAGGTTGGACTTCGGACATCGTCGCTACGAGGTCGAACAACTCCTGGTCGCGGTCCCACGTGAGGTGTTCGCGCACCTTCTCCAGGGGCAACCACACTAGGACGTCCACTTCGTCGTTGGGAGCGAACTCCCCGGTCGACACGCTCATCAAGTAGTACGCAACAATCTTAGGTTTACCCTTACGATGAGTGTAATTCGTCGTCCCCACGAAACGAATGACCTCGCACTTCATTCCCGTCTCTTCCCATACTTCGCGGAGTGCGGCCTGTTCGAAGGTTTCCCCGTCGTCGAGTTTTCCCTTGGGGAAGCTCCAGTCGCGACGAGACTCACGGTAAATGCAGGCCACCTCGAAGTCGCTCCCGAGTGGGCGAATCACGATGCCACCGGCCGCGCGAATCAGATCGCTGGGCGCATCGTGGGGGATGATCAACTCTCCGGTCATGACGGACACGACCTCGACGCTAGATGAGCCCACGGACAATACGCGGTATTGGGAGGCCAATATTGCAAAGAATTCACTTTCGTAGAGTAGTAAGGATGTTCGAGTCGATCATGGCGCGGGGCGGGCGAATGCTTCTCACGCTCAGCGTGGATGTCGGCGCGGAGATCGCCATCGAAATTGCGGGGGGAGGAACTTTCCCCGACTTACCAACCACGCTGGCGCTCAACGTGACCCCGCCCGCCGCGAATGTCTCGACCGCGGTGAGCGACGCATCGAGTTACGTGGGGGCGTGCGGTACTTCCCCTCCCAGACCACCCCCTTTTTTCAAGTCCGCACCCCGCCCTCGTGCCTGATTGGCACGAGGGCGGGGTGCGTCGTATTTGTTCCTCTTCTGCACCGCCACCTTTCGCACGCCGGGGCCCTGACTGATCACTGCGGCCACGCTCTCGTTCGCTCTCCCCCGTCATCACCCCACGGTCAGCCCGCCTCGACCATTCACGAACGCGGTCGTCGCTAATTTCTGCACGTAGGGATCTACCTGGCCGCCGTCTACGGGTTTATTTTGGGGCCGGCCTAGGTATTATGGTCCTGGCCGTGATGGCCATCGCCCTCGCGTTCGAATTTACCGAGCTCCCGGAGTACTCAACGTCCTCTCACCCATCAGCAAGATCGCCCGTAATGGGAGGGGTGGTCCGGAATGTGGCTGATCCAACGACTTTCCCCTGGCGCGGTAGGCGGGCACATCTCGGCTATCGGCGAGGTGATGACCATCTGACTCGCGTGACTCACCGCGCGACACAAAAGTCGACTATTTCGCTACTATTTATTGAGTGAAAAAATTGTTCTCTTTCCCCAATCCCGTGAACGACGCTGCGGCACGCAGCGTGGCCCTAGGGGTCGTGGGTATGTGCGTGCTCGCGCTTGCGACAGGCTGGGCCTGGATACTCCTTCCCCTGACATACGGGTTCCTCGCGCGCGTTGCGACTGGACCCACCCTCTCTCCCTTGGGACAATTCGCGACACGCGTCAGCGGACCGCGCCTCGTGGCGTGGCAAAAGTACGTTCCGGGGCCACCCAAGCGCTTCGCCCAGGCCATCGGCGCGACGTTGACGCTCGCCGCGACGATCACCTGGCTCAGCGCGGGGTGGGCAACGGCGCGCTGGATCTTGGTTCCACTCGTGTTGGCCGCGTCCCTCGAGGGCTTCCTGGGCGTGTGTCTGGGTTGCACCGTCTTTGGGTGGCTCATCCGCGCGGGCGTGGTCCCTACCTCGATCTGTGAGGAGTGCGGCGACCTGTCGAAACGCTACGCGGCCGCTGGACATCTCAGTCCGGCGGGCGATTAAGAATTGTCTAACTTTTGTCGAGCTCCACGAAACCCGATGATGCCCCGTCGAGCCACGTTTCGTAGGCTGGGGGAATGACGTCCCCCTCGCGCCGGTTTCTGGCGCCACTCTTCCTCGCCAGTATCGTCACGTCGGCACTCACCCTGCCCCTGTCCAACGTGGCTCAAGCCGCCCAAGCACGGGTCGTCGTCGCTGGGTCCAGCGCGGTGCCCGTGAACGCGACGATCGGATCGACGCCCATCGAGTCGAACTTTGACGTGACGCTCGCGCTCTCGAACCCCACAGGCCTACGTCGCTACCTCAGTGGACTGACTAACTCCGCGTCAGCGAACTATCGACACTTCCTCACGCCCGCGGAGTTCGCTGCACGATTTGGCGCCAGCGACGCCAGCATCAACGCGGTACGTTCGTACCTGGCGCGTTTCGGTCTGCACGAGCGCTCGCTCACGAGGGGACACACGATTTTAGAAATGACGGGTCGCACGTCAAACATCGCTCACGCATTCGCGACCCCCGTGGAGACCGTACGTCTCGCCACGGGAGGCCTACGCGCACAATTCGCGAGCGCGGCCACCTTGCCCGCGAGCATCGCGCGAGACGTGACCTCGATCGTCGGACTCTCGAGCGTGCGGTCACTGACTCCTCAACTCATCTCGCACGCCGGGCGACGCCCGCACGTGACGGTGGCCACCGCGGCCACGTGCCCAGGGGCGCAGTCCAGTGGCACCAACATCCCCAACACGCTCGGGGGTTACTCCGTTCAGCAACAGGCGCAACTCTACGGACTTTCGAGTGCCTGGGCCGCGGGCAAGACCGGCGTCGGTCAAACCATCGCGATCTACGAACTCGGCCAATACGACCCGACCGACGCCACCAACTACTTCTCGTGCTACGGCCTAGCGCCGTCGATTAGTAACGTCAACGTCGACGGTGGAACGACCGGGGGCTTCAGCGACGAGGCCACGCTCGACGTCGAAGAAGCCGGCGCGCTGGCGCCGGGCGCGACGCTCGAGGTATATCAGGCCCCCAATACCCCTACCGCTGCGGTCGACCTCTACGCGAGAATCGCTAACGACAACACCGCGTCCATCGTCACCACGTCCTGGGGTGACTGCGAGATCGACCCCACCGGCGCCGTGGCCGCCGAACACGTGTTGTTCGAACAAATGGCGGCACAGGGCCAAACGGTCATCGCGGCCTCGGGTGACCAGGGATCCTCCGACTGCACTGGCATCACGAGTAATGCGCCCGCCGTGGACGATCCCGCGTCACAGCCCTTCGTCACCGGTGTTGGCGGACTCTCGGTCACGTCCATCGCCAACCCGGTGGTGGAGACGGTGTGGAACGCCAACGGCGGCGCGAGCGGCGGCGGCATGTCACAAATCTGGTCACGCCCTCTCTGGCAGAGTGGCCCGGGCATTAGTGCGGCCGACACCATGCGCATGGTCCCGGACCTCTCGGTAATGGCGGACCCCGGGACGGGATTCATGCAGAACTTCACCGCCAAGGCCGACCCCGCCGTGACGAACTGGACGTCGGTCGGAGGAACATCCATCGGGGCTCCCCTAGTGGGGGCCCTCGTAGCCGTGGGTGCCCAAGTCTGTGGCGTCGCGCGTCTGGGATTCATCAATCCCACGCTCTACAGCCTGGCCCGGTCGTCGACGGCGTTTGTTGACGTCACCACTGGCAACAATGACCTAAAGGGAACCGGGGTCTACGCCGCCGGTCCCGGGTACGACATGGCCTCGGGACTGGGCAGCCCGAGCGCCACGTTCGTCAACGACCTATGCCCGAGTCCGGTCAGTGTCGCCAAGAGCGCCCTCATTTCGTTCACCAAGACGTCGATCATCAACGCCCCCTCACACTTGGTGGTCTCCCTGCGCGACGCCAACGGGAGTCCCGTTCTGGATTCGTCGGTCACCGTGATTGCCAAATCATCCGCTGGGCACATTGTGCTCGACGCGGATCCCTCGAGCACGCACGGTAATGGACACGCCACCTACAACGTGACGAGTGACGCGACGGGCGCCGCCGCGTTCACCCTGACGACGTCGGAACCCGGTCCGGTCTCACTGACGATCAAACTCAATGGGGCGCTCCTCTACACGTCGAAGATCAACTTTCACCCCCAGCCGCTCAGCGAACAGACGCCACTCACCCCCTCGGTGACCCGCGTGGTGACGCGCGCCACCGGTGCGGTGATTACGGTGGCGCCGCATCGCTCAACCGCCCCCTTTGTCGAGGCCCTGCAGGTCAGCTCCGATGGTGAGCGCACGTGGCACTCATATCCCGGTAATGCCACGAGTTTGCTCCTCACGAACCTCACGAAGTCCACGGTGTACGTAATTCGACTCCGCGCGAAAAACGGCATCGGCTACAGCCCAGTGTCGTCCGCGATTCGCTTCACCACGCTCCCCTAATCAAATTCACAAAATCACGGCCGGTAGGCTGGGTACGCGCGTTCCGGGCGCTGGACGTCTCCCCCTAAGCAAAGGATCCGAGTGAGGTTTCGACGAACAACGCTGATGGCCAATGTCGTCATCATCGGTGCGACCCTCCCCGCGGTGGGATTGCCGACCTCGGCTCCCTCGAGTGGCGCTCTTCCCCTCTACGAGTACTCCAGTAGTGCCCCCTCGACGTGGAATACCCAACCATTCGCGCAGGAGTTGAATGGTCATTCAATTCTGGGCACCGCGCACGGCGTATCGGGCGACGGTGAAGTCGCCTTGGCCGCGCGCCTCGACGACGGGGACTTGGGTCTCTACGTGAAGAACGCGAGTGGCACTTCGTCGTTTCACGATGTCACGTCCCTCACCGGCGCCCCCGCACCGGCCGCCGACCCTAACGTCTTTTTCGATCCGTGGGGGAACGTCGACGTCGTCTACGTCAGCGCCAAGGATCGACTCATCTTGATCTCCAACGTCCTGGGACGAAGTCCACGGCACGCGAACGACGTCACCGTAGCGAGCCCGCCCTACGTGGTGACCGACATCACGGTGCAGAGTCACGTCCCGATGACTCCAGGTCTGCCGAGCGTAAGTGTGTCGGGCACGTCAGGCGTCATTTTCGATCGATCAAACAAGGGTAACGCCACGGCAATCCCGCTGCGGTGGAATCAATTATCCCAGCCACCCCAAGTGGGGGTCGCTCTGAACGTGTCGCGCGCGACGAATTCACCCACCCTCCTCAATGACCCCGTCGCCATGACCGGCATCACCAACGCTTTCGCGGCCACCACGGACGCGGGCCACGTGGAATTCTTCACCCAACCCGTCGCCGGTGCGAGCGCGTGGACCGTCAGCGACCTAACCGCGTTGGCTTCGGCGCCCGCGAGTACGGGATCACTGAACATTGCCACGTCGGGAACCAATATTTACTTGGCGACCCTGGACTCCCTGGGCCACGTGCAACTCTTTTCGGCGAGCACCACGAGCGTGACCCATGCGTCACCACTGCTCACGGGGGTGTCCGCGCGTCTGGTGCCTCGCGTGAGCACTGTGGCCCCCACCTGGAAGTACATCGATCTGACCTCCCTCATTGCGGGCTCGCCCCTGTGGGAGGGTTCCTTGTTTCTCGGAGCGAGTGCGTCGTCGGTCAACGTAGCGGGACGCGCACAGAATTTCGGCGATCTCTACGACTACTCACTCGTTGCCCCTTCGAGCGTGTGGACGAGTACCGACGTCTCCCAGGACGCCGGTACCACGCTGGCGTCCACGGCCAACGTGAGCGGCGTGCAGGGCGGGTCGTCACTGGAACTCTTCGCCACCGGTAACGGCAATGTCTCGCCCCACGGCGTCGGGGTCTACGCGATTCCTCCTAACGACTGGAGTCGAGCGGTGACCGACGGTTGGCCCATCATCTCGGAGACCGGTGGTCTCGGCACGCTGAGCGCACCCTGGGTGGGCTTCACGCCGCCCACGCCGCTCACCAAATCGCCCGACTTCCTCATGGGCAAGAGCATCTTGGCGGCGAAGAGACGCGAGACGTGGCTCTCGTTCTGGACGGTGAGTGGACCCTTGACCTCGGCGGACCAGACCGTGTCCTCGTATTACAGTCACGGATTCCTAGCCGGTCAATGGGTCGCGCAACAAATCGACCAATACCACCTTCACGGCGTTGGCATCAAACCCAACTGGGTCATTCTCGACCCTGAGGGGTACCCCGACAACCACTCGGCCCTGGACGCGCCGGGCGGCTCCTCGAAGGCGACGCTGCGAAAGTACGCCACGTACTGGTCGGCCCTGATCAGCGGTTGGTCCACTGGTCTTCGTGACGTCGACCCCGCGTTGCGTCCGGGAATCTACGCCGAACAGTCACAGTACGCCAACTACGGACTCACCAACTCCCCCCTGCCCGTCTTCGAAGCGATCGCCTTCGGGGCCGGGGGGCCAGTGCGAGTCCCCGGGTCCAACGGGCACAACATCTTGGGTTACATCGCCTTCAACGCGACGTGCTCACCCACGTCGGCGTTACGCGCCCAAGAGAACACCCTGGTGAGTCCGCCGTGGTCGGGCCAGTACAACACCCTGCAATTCAACGCCGGGGTCTACTGTGCGCCGTAATGTCGACGGGACCGCCGTCGCCAGTCCTAGGCTGGGGTAGTGAGCGACGCCTCAACTTCTTCGGACGCGACGAGTGAGTCGAATCAGGACCTCCTTACTCGACTAAAGCATCTCGCTCAGCCGCTGGTGGATTCAATTGATTCTCGACTTCGCGAGCAAGTGGATCGGCGCGTCGATGATCGGGTCGATGAGTCGCTCTCCTCGCGACTGTCGGTCCTCGAACGAGCGATCGCCGACCTCGATCGGGAATTGAAAGAAGTCCAAAAGCGCCTCGACGGCGACGGCGGGCTCGACCACTAACGGCGGCGGCGGTCCCGTCGAACCACGAATCGAATCGTCAGGACCGACAAGACGACGATGGCCACGACGAAGATGCCAAAGACGATGTCGAAGGCGGGGGTGAAAGTGGTGGCGAACACGACGTCAGGCTAGCGATGTCACAGCACGCCGTCAAAGTTGATCCGTGACCATGCTGATCCCGACCACAGTCGCACTTCTCGCCGACGTCGTCCGTGGCGATCGCTCGCGGCGCCCCCCTCGTGACGACGCGAGTGCGGCGGGCCTACGCGCGCTCCTCGAGGACCACTTCTTTGAACTGCTCGGTCCCCAACTCCGGGTGACGCCCTTGATTATCTCGAGCGCCAATCTGCGCGGCACCGGATCCGGGCGTGATCTCGGTGACGGCACCTTGAGCCACGCGCGCGGCATGATCGTCTCCACGATCTTTCGACTCCTGGTCGCGCAGGTGCACGTCGAGGACCCCTTCGACGACGCGGTGACCGCGTGGCGCGGCGATCGCCCGCGTGATCCATTGCTCGACGCCGTGTTGCATCTTGACCCCGACCAGTCCGCACGCCTGCGCGCGGACGTGGAGGCGCACTACCGCGTCCTTCTCAGCGGGCTCGGAACCATCCCGAGTAGCTGGCTACCGCGAACGTCGTTGCGGGTGCGTCAGCTCCTCGCGGGCGGGAACGCTGAACTGCGCGACGTCATCGACCTCATGGTGGGATCCAATCGCGCCACGGTAGCCAATGTCGCCCTCGTGGACATCACGACGTCACCCCTAGGGGCGGGCGCCGAACGAGCGATGCGCTACCACGCGCTGGTTCAGACTCTGAGGTCCGGCGTAGTGCCCCTACGCACCGTGGCGTTCTCGAGCGCCACGGGCGAGTTCTGGGCCCTGGACGTGGACCACGCCCTGCTGGTACGCGCCGTAGGGGATGTGGTGGACGTCGTTGCCCGTGCGACGGTGACGCCGTGAGTTCCCTGATCCAGCGTCGCCTGAATGTCCGAAACCTCGCCGAGGTGATCGAAGGGGCGCCGCGCGACGCCGCGTGGATCGAAGAGGAGCATCGAACGTCCTTGGCCGATCGATTTCGCGCCGTCCCCGCGACCGAGCGCCGCCGTCTAGACGCGTGGATGGTGGAACACGCGGGTCGACCCTCGACGCCCTTCGCCTGGTCCCCCGCCACCGCGCGCCGGATTCTGGGAAACAATGCGTTGCGCCGGGTGCAGGGCGATCCCGAGGATATCTTGCGCGCCGTACGCGACGAATTGGCGGACCAACTGCTGCGAGCGACCCGGGGCTACGCGCGACCCGGCTCACTGGGCCACTGGCTAGCGAGCGTGAACCACCCCATTTTGGGACTGATCACCGCCGAAGCGGTGAATTGGGCGACGCAATTGCTCGAATGTTTGCCGGGCGACGACCTCGAGTGGACCGTGGCGGCGTCGGACGTCTACGTCGACCTCGCGGGTGCTCGTACGACACTTCGCGGGCGACGCGACATCGTCGTCTCGACCGACTTTGGACGGATTATCGTGCGCGTTCGATCCGGTCAGCCCGGTAAAAGTACTGGTCCAGGGCTACGAAGCGACCTGGTCGTCGAGACGCTGGCCGACCCCCACGGCCGTGCGCCACGCCGTTACCTCGGTGTGTGGCCCGACGCGGGACTCGTCCTGGGCGTCGACGGGACCATGGAGAACGTGCGCGCCGGAGCGCGAGACTTGTTGCGTACCGCGGTGGCCCAACGCCGACACGCCCTCGTCCTCGCCGCGTGAGACAGGGCCCTACCGAGACGGGGTGCCGGGCCTACTAGCGTAGATAGGTCATGACACAGCGCACATCCCTCCGAAATATCGCCATTATCGCCCACGTCGACCACGGCAAGACCACGCTGGTGGACGCCATGTTGCGCCAGACCGGTTCGTTCACCGCCCACGAGGCCCTGACCGATCGGGTCATGGACTCCGGGGACCTGGAACGCGAAAAGGGCATCACCATCTTGGCCAAGAACACTGCGGTCAAGTGGCACGACCTGACCATCAATATCATCGATACCCCCGGTCACGCCGACTTCGGCGGCGAGGTCGAACGCGGACTCGCGATGGTGGACGCGGTGATCCTGCTCGTCGACGCGGCCGAGGGACCGCTGCCCCAGACCCGCTTCGTCCTGCGAAAGACCCTCGAGGCCCGACTCCCGGTGGTCCTGGTGATTAACAAGGTGGACCGACCAGATGCGCGTACCGAGGCCGTGGTCGAAGAGGTGGAGAACCTGTTCCTCGACCTCGACGCCGACGAGCACCAGATCTCTTTTCCCATCCTGTACGCCAGCGCGCGTCAGGGCTGGGCCTCGACCGACATCGCGGACACGTCGGGAGACCTCACCCCGCTCTTTAGAACCATCGCCGACTACGTACCTTGTCCCGAGTATGAAGAGGGCCACGGACTCCAAGCACTGGTGTGCAACCTCGACGCATCGCCCTACCTCGGTCGCCTCGCACTGTGTCGCGTGGTCAACGGTACTTTGGTGCGCGGACAGCGAGTGGCGTGGTGTCGCATCGACGGGACCATCGAATTCGCCAAGATCACCGAGCTCTTCATCACCGAGGCGCTCGACCGCGTTCCCGCGGAGAGCGCGGGTCCCGGCGACATCGTCGCCGTCGCGGGTTTTGAGGAGATCACGATCGGCGAGACGTTGGCGGACCCCGACAATCCCATTGCCCTCACTCCCCTCACGGTGGATGAGCCCAGTCTCTCGATGACCATCGGTATCAACACCTCCCCGGTCGCTGGGACCGAAGGTAAACTCCTGACCGCCCGGCAAGTCAAGGACCGCCTCGACAAGGAACTCGTCGGTAATGTCTCGTTGCGCGTCCTGCCCACCGAGCGACCCGACTCCTGGGAGGTCCAGGGTCGCGGCGAACTCCAGTTGGCCGTCTTGATCGAGACGATGCGCCGAGAGGGCTTCGAACTCACCGTGGGTAAGCCCCAGGTGGTCACGCGGGTGATTGACGGCAAGGTTCACGAACCGGTCGAGCACGTCACTATTGACACCCCTGACGAGTTCGTGGGTAACATCACGACGCTGCTCGCTACCCGTAAGGGGACGATGGTGGATTTAGTCAATCACGGCACCGGCTGGGTAAGAATGGAATGGCGAATTCCCGCGCGTGGCCTGGTCGGCATTCGTACCGACTTTATGACCGAGACCCGTGGCGCCGGGATGATGCACACGAACTTCGACGGCTACGAGCCGTGGTTCGGCGACATCCGACTCCGTCAGAGCGGAGTACTTGTCGCCGACCGACGCGGTCCCACCACCGCCAACGCACTCATTGACCTCGAGCCGCGCGGCACCTTGTTCGTCGGTCCCGGGGTCGAGGTGTACGAGGGGATGATCGTGGGGGAGAACGCCCGCGCTGACGAAATGAACGTGAATCCCACCAAGGAGAAGAAACTCACCAATATGCGCGCCTCGGGTTCTGATCACACTGAGCGCATCACCCCCGCGACACTGTTCTCGCTGGAACAAGCACTGGAATTCATCGCCGACGACGAAGCCGTCGAAGTCACGCCCAAGTCCGTGCGACTGCGCAAGGTGATCTTGGACCAAGCCGGTCGCGCTCGCGCGCGGGGTAAGAAGAGCTAGGGGTCACGTCCACTAGAATTGTGGACGGAGGGATGACAGAGCGGCCGAATGTACCGGTCTTGAAAACCGGCGTGGGCTCGCCCACCGTGGGTTCAAATCCCACTCCCTCCGCTCGCGCAACTCAAGATTCGTGGACATCCACCAGCGCGAGTCGTCGCGCCCGCTCGAGCGCGGGGAACCCGCTTTGGGCGTCGAGCGCCTGATTGAGCGCGACTCCGCCGGGGACGAAATATACGTGAGGAGTTCCCCACTCCTCGGGCGTTGATCCCTCGAGCACGCGACACCGTACTATCTGGTGATGCTCAGGGCGCGCGGTGATGACGGTACCTCGGTTTCCGATGAGGCCCTCCTGTCGGGTATTGCCGCGGGCGACGAACAGTCCGCTCTGGTCTTCGTTCGCCGCTACCAGCGACGTCTCTTCGGTCTGGCCCAGACGATCCTCGGTGAGCGAGGGCTCGCCGAGGATGTCGCCCAGGAGGCGTTCATGAGAATTCTTCGTCACGCCGCCGTCTTTGACCCTCGACGAGGTTCGGTGCTGAGTTGGGCGCTCACCATCACGCGCAACCTCGCCATTGACAGCCTGCGCGCGCGTCGCGCCACGCCCACGGACCCCGACAGTTGGATCTTCACGAATCTGATCAGCGACACCATGGATCCCTCCGACGCCGTGGCGGCGTCGGACGCGTACTCACCCGTAGTTCGCGCCCTAGCACTGCTACCCGAGGATCAGCGACGCGCGGTGGTGCTCGCCACCATTTACGGTCGCACCGCGGCCGAGATCGCCCTCGCCGAATCTATTCCGGTCGGTACCGCCAAGAGTCGGATTCGCTTGGGCCTGGCCAAGCTGCGCGCCAGCGTCACGGTGATGGGGCCGCGGTGACGTACTCACGTCCGCCGGGTGACGAGTGCTCGTCGTATCGGTCCGAGCTCGTGGAGTTCGCCCTCGGCACTCTCACGGGTCGGGACCGGGCGCGGATGATCGAGCACCTCGCCACGTGCGGGGCCTGCGGCGATGAGGTGGCCTCGTGGAGCGACGTGGGCGACGCGTTACTGGTGCTGACCCCGGCCATCGAACCACCGATCGGATTCGAGGGACGACTCCTCGAGCGTCATTTCGGCGCCCCGCGCACGCTACGACGACGCCACGCGTGGCGCCCACGTCTGGGCGCCGCACTCGTCGCATCGGTGCTTGTTGTCCTGGGACTGGTCCTCGGGTCCGATCTCTCCGAGCGTACGGCGCGCACCTCCCCACCTCTCAGCGCACGCCTCACGTCCCAGGGCCGAGTCCTAGGTCAGGTCTTCCTCACTCGAGGCGACCCCTCATGGCTCTCGATGAGCGTCGACGACCGACACTGGTCCGGCACGGCATGGTGCAGCGTGCGCCTGACCAATGGGCGCGTCGAACCCCTCGGACGTTTCTCCATCGTCAATGGCGTCGGCGCGTGGTCGGCGCAGATCCAGGCCGGCGCGGCGCGGGTGACCTCGGCCACGATCAGCGACCACTACGGCGACGTGCTCGCGACCGCGACGTGGTCGTCGTAACTCCCACGTCTTGCCCCGTGGTGCCACGCCGCCGGGTGGCCCTCGTGATCCCTCGGGACCGTTCGTGCGTATACCTAGCCGGAGCGTGGAGTTCGCTGCGTCACTCGCGACAACGAGTAGGAGCGAGTTCGCGTGCCACTACCCGAACGCATCGACCTTCGCGCGTTCACTGAGGAAAGGACCTACATGGAACACCACACATCGACGACACTCATTCGCCCGACGTGGCTGCGACGAGGTGTCGTCGCTGGCGTCACGCTGGGCGCGGCACTCGGCGTCGTGGGTACGACTACGGTATCGGGCGCCAGCACCCCTCACACGACGCCCAAGGTCGTGATATCCGCGCTCAAGACGAAGACGGATGGGACAATCCTGGCCAGTCGAACGACGCTGTACACCCTGGCGCCGAGCAAGGTCGCCTGCACGGCGACGTGTTGGAAGTATTGGCCCCCCGTCCTCTTACCCAAGGGATCGATGAAGGCCGTCGCCGGCAAAGGAGTGAACGCGCGCGAGCTGTCGAGTGTCGTCGTCGCCGGGGGGCGACGACAAGTGACCTACGCGGGCAAGAAGTTGTACTGGTTCGTGCTCGACACGGCGCCCGGTCAAGTTCACGGCAACCTCACCAACACGTGGGGTCGATGGGCCGACGTCGTCCTCGCCAAGCCCTCGACGCACTCACCGACCAAGCCCAGTTCGGGCGGTGGCGCGTACTAGATCCTCCCAGCGTGAGCGGAGGTGGGCCAGCGACGTTTCACCGATCATCGCCGAGCGAGCGTCGCTCGACCATGGCACCGAGGGAGTGCGGTGTCATGGTCGAGGCGGCCAGTGACATCCACCGGCTCGTCACTTTGGGGTAGCCCAATCGACACGGTGGGGTAATCCTGCGTTTCTAGAGTGACGTGATGCACAGTTATTTCGCTCGACGCATCGAGTTGAAATGAACGGCGCGGGGCCCGCGTCGCTCGAGGAACTCTTCGCACTGCATCACTCCCTCGGACACCGCCACTACGGTGAGGGCGTCAGCGCGGACGACCACGCGCGCCAGTGCGCCGCGCTCGCCAGTGCCGACGGCGCCAGCGGCGAATTGGTGATCGCGGCGCTCTTTCACGACGCGGGGTGGTACCTTCACGACGACCACTCCCACGACGACGGGAGCGTCGACGACGACCACGCGGCCGCGGGAGCGCGAATCCTCTCGCCACTCCTCGGACCCGAGGTCGCCCAACCCGTGGCGTTGCACGTCATGGCCAAACGATGGCGCGCCAGCATCGATCCGGATTACCTCGACGAGCTCTCGGCGACGTCGCGGGCCACGCTCGTCGCCCAGGGCGGGCCCCTGCTCGCCGACGAACGCGCGCGCTTCGAGGCGCACCCCGGTTTCGGCGCGGCGCTGGCTCTGCGCTCGTGGGACGATCGCGCCAAGGCCTCCCTCGTGGATACTCCCGACGTCGAGCAGTACCGATCACTGGCGGAGTCGATCGCGCAGCGTTTTAACGAGTCACGCGCTCGCGTCACGACGGGGACGCGATCCCCAGACTCCGGCCAGCGCCAGGACGGCGAGAGCGGCGCCCGAGAGACCGAAGCCCTCTCGCGCTCCCAGCGCGCCAGCGACGTACCCCACGAGAGGACTCGTCACGGGCATCAGTCCCGGTAGCGCCATCGACCAGACGGCCATGACTCGTCCGCGCAATTGTGGTGGGGACTCGAACTGCACCAGAGCATTGGCGCGCGCGATGAACCAGATCGACGCCCAGCCCGTCACGACCAGCCCTAGGTACACCTCCGTCACGTTGCGTGCCAGGGCGGTCGCCAGGACCGTCCCGGCGGTCACCGCGGCCAACACCACCACCATGGCGCGCGTCGGAGCTCGGTGTCCCGCCGCCGCGCAGACGCCACCCACGATGCCGCCCGCCCCAAAGACCGACATCATCAGTCCGTAACCAGCCGGACCGAGATGGAAAGTCCGGGTGGCGAGCAACGGTAGTGGCACGCCCATGTTAAAGAGCATGCCCGACGCGGCCGCGAGCAACAGCACCAGACGAATAGTTCGGTTCTGCCACGCGTAGCGTAACCCCATCATTAGGTGATCACGGTGCGGCGACACTGGACGCTCCGGGAGTGCCAGGCGACGGTGCTGATAGAGAACGATCAAAGGGGGAATGAACGAAGCGGCGTTGGCGAGACAACACGCCGTGACGCCCGCGGTCGCCAGGAGTACTCCGCCCAAGGCGGGACCGACGACGCGCGACGCGTTGAGGACCACTTCGTTCAAGCTCACGGCACTGGTGAGGAACTCGAGTCCCACGAGGTCTATCGCGTACACCTGACGAGCGGCCGCGTCGGGCGCACCAACGCAGCCCGAGGCCAGCGCCACCACCAGCACCATCCACAGGCGGGTTACTCCGGTAGCGGTCACGAGTGCGAGAGTCAGTGAGAGGACGATGTAGAGACACTGGGTCACGATGAGCAGGCGACGTCGATTCGCGCGATCGACGAGTGCGCCGGCCCACGGACCTCCGAGCAACATCGGGGCGAAGGTACAGGTGGTGACGAGTCCCAGGTCGACGCCACTACCCGTCAGTCGCAACACCAGCCACGACAGGGCCACGCTCTGAGTCATGGTGCCCGAGGCCGATAGCACCTGACTGATGAACCACTGCCGATACGGCCGTATCGACAGTGCGCTGAAAGTATTGCGCAGACTGGGCCGTGGCGTGTGGTCACGACGTCGCCCCCGCGACCACCTACTCGCCATCACATCTTCCCATCACCGCTCGCACCGCGGTGCGTCACGACCCCATCTGGCGTGACACACCGCGGCATCGAGTCGGCCCGGGAGACGGACCTAGTGGCCGCCCGGCGACCGCGCGTATTGAACGGTGTTCGACGCGATCGCCTCACGGTACCAACGAAAACTCTCCTTGCGCAGCCGTTCCCCCGTGGGGAAGTCCACCCACACAATGCCGAAGCGTTGCGAATACCCGAAGGCCCATTCGAAGTTATCGAGCAGACTCCAGACGAAATACCCCTGCACGTTGACGCCGGCGTCGATGGCGTCGTGCACCGCCGAGATGTGCTCTTGGAGGTAGGCCACGCGATTGAGGTCCAAGACCCGCCCGTGGGGATCAACGTAGTCGTTGAAGGCGGCACCATTCTCCGTGATGAAGATCGGGACCCCGGTGTATTCGTCGCGGATTCGTACGAGTAGGGCGGTCAAACCCGCGGCGTGGATCTCCCAGTCCATGGCCGTACGATCGCGGCCGGGCGTCTCGAGTCCGCGTAGGCGCAGGTCGGGAAATTGGTCGCCCGTCGCCACGATATAGCCCGCCATGCGCGCCTGCGTCGCGCGCGACTCATCGACCACCGTCGAGGGCGAGTAGTAGTTCACGCCAAGGAAATCGAGCGGTTGGGAGATGAGATCGAGGTCTCCCTCGCGCACCACGCGAAAGCCCGGGACGACGCTCGCGTAGTGCTCCAGCATGTCCGTGGGGTAACGACCATGGAAGATGGGATCGAGGAAGAGTCGGTTGAGATTACCGTCGGCCCGACGTACTGCGGCGATGTCGAGTTCGTCGTCACTCCCGGGCCGGTGATCGCTGAGATTAAGAGTGATGCCGACCTTCGCGTCGGGGATCTGCGAGCGCAGAATCGGTACGGCCATACCGTGCGCCAAGAGGAGATGGTGCGTGGCGGCAGCGGCCATGCCGATGTCGCGCCGACCCGGTGCGTGATGCCCCGAGCCGTAGCCGAGCCACGACGAACACCAGGGCTCGTTGAGGGTGATCCATCGCTCGACGTCGCCGCCGAGTGCTCGCGCGACGACCTCGACGTAGGCGGCGTACGCTTCGGCCGTCTCGCGCACGACCCAGCCACCGCGGTCCTCGAGCGGCTGGGGAAGGTCCCAGTGATACAGGGTGCAGGTGGGCTCGATCTCGCGCTCCCGTAGGCCGTCGACCAGACGACGATAGAAGTCCAGGCCAGCCTGATTCACTTCGCCGGTGCCGCGCGGGATGACACGGGGCCACGCCACTGAGAAGCGATACGCCCTCACGCCCAAGTCGGCCATCAGATCGAGGTCCTCGTCCATACGGTGATAGTGGTCACAGGCGATGTCGCCGGTGTCACCATTCAATACTGCGCCGGGGGTGTGGCTGAAGGTGTCCCAGATCGATGGCCCGCGGCCGTCGATCGTGGTGGCTCCCTCGATCTGGTACGACGCAGTGGCCGCACCCCATAAGAAGTCGGGGGGGAAACGTCGGGTGCGATCACTGTGATTCGAGCTATTGCTCACGGGGTGGATCTCCTGATAGTGGGAAGTCATATAATTCGGGACCACTTCGTCGTGCGGCCTCGTTGAGTTGGAGGAAAACGAGGCCGCACGTTGAAGTGACGGAAGCGGTGCTTCCACTGCGCTGTTTCTGGTGACCCCGAACGGGTCGGGGTCACCAGAAGAGCGAGGAGGCCTACGCGGCCTTGAGGTGCATCAAGATGAGAGGCAACTCGGGGTCGCTGGGCGACGGGTCAGCGTAGGGGTTCGCCGCGGTCACCCAGCCGGTGAAGTGGGCCGTGGAGTAAATGTTCCAGTCCGCACCGTAGAGCAACGGAGCCACCGGGACCTGCGTGGTCAAGATGTTGCCCAGGGCTTGCGTGGCGCTCTTGACGGCCGCCACGTTGTTCGGAGCCGTCGTCTCCAGCTTCTTCAGGGCCGTCTCGGCCGCGGGACTCTTGTAGCGACCAAAGTCACCCGACGCGTTGGTCGGGTTCGGCGCCACGAAGGTGTTGTAGTCCAGCCAGTTCTGGTACTGCACGAACGGATTCGCTCCGCCGGCACCCCAGTGGATGGCGCTCTGGAACGTTCCCGCCGCCAAGTCGGAGTACCACTGCGAGGCCTGCACGCCGTCCACCGTCGCGTTGATACCCTCGGACTTCAGTGAGTTCGAGATCAACTGCGCGTCGGCGTAGTAGTCGGAGTAGGCGGTCGGATCCTCGATACTGAAGGTGATCTCCTGACCGTTCTTCTCCCACATGCCGCTCGACGCCTTCGTGTAGCCGTCACTCGTCAGGATCGACGCCACTTTGGCGGCGTCGGCGGTGGGCGACAGGTCATTCTTCGTTGCCGGGCTCTGGAACGCACCCTGGTTGGGCAAGATCAAGCCGCTCGACGACGTCGCCGGCACTTCGTAACCGCTCTCACCCTCCACGCCAAGTGCGGTCCGGTTGATGCCCGCACTGATCGCCGCGCGCACCTTGGGGTCGCTCAACGGACCGGTTCCGGTGGTGTTGAACTCCAGGCTGACCGTGTTACCACCCGCGAAGAAGTAGTGGTTCGTCTTGGGATTCTTGTTGATGAAAAGTGATTTGATGTTGGCGATATCGTTTCCGGCCCAGTCCAACTGACCATTGGCGAGAGCCGTCGCAGCCGACGCATTGCTCGAGTACGACGGGATATTGACCTGCGTCGCTGCGGGTGTCCCACCCCAGTAGTGCGGGTTCGCGACGTAGGAGACCAACTGCGGTGAGTAGCTCTTGAGCACGTAGGGTCCCGTACCGACGGGGTAAGTGATGACAGCCTTGGCGGGGTTGGCAATCTTGGACCAAATGTGCTCGGGCACGATGAGGGTGCTACCGGCAATGCCCGTGATGTCCTGGTACGCCGGTGACGCGAAGTTCAGCACCACCGTATAGGCACCCTTGGCGATCGCCGGACTGGTCATCGCGGGCACGCCCGAGTAGTTGGCCGCTGGGCTCTGTCCGATTAGGTTGAACGTGTAGGCCACGTCCGCCGAAGTGAAGGGCTGGCCGTCACTCCACTCCACGTTGTGACGCAGAGCGAACGTCAACGTACGTCCACCATTGGTCCACGTGTAGCCCGTGGCCAGCCACGGGTACTGGGTATTGGCCTTGAGGTAGTCGAACTCGATGAGGGGTTCGTAGGTGAGCGACTTAATGCTCATCTGCCCGACCAGCGAGTTGGGGTTGAAGGGATTGAAGTTCTTCGTGAACGTGACCCCCGTATTGCCCTCCTCGGTCAACACGTGGCTCTTGGCCGCTGACGCTGTTGCGCCGTTAACGCCGATGACACCTAGTGTCAAGCACGACATCGCGGAAGCGATGATGGCTATCTTTCTAATCATTAGTATCCTTTGAATTGTCCAGTCGGCATACGCCGACTCTTCTTTTGACCGTGTAAGTCGTATGGGTATTGCGGGGCCGACTGGACGCTCTCATTGGTGTGGGTCACCAGTTGTAGCGACGTCCCGCGGCACCTGAAGGTGCGTTACGTCGTCGAAATGTTTCCCCCTTGCTCTCGTCGGGTGACAGAAACCTTGACCGCCGACTCGTGCAACCAGCAGCGCGCCTCGTGGCCAGCGGCCACCTCGAACATCGGCGGCGCACTCGTACGACACACCTCCATGGCGTGAGGGCATCGTGGCGCGAAACGACAGCCCACGTCGGGAAAGATGCCTTGACCCGCCCGGTCCTCGATTTCGGGTGCGCGACGTAGTGGATCGCTCGGGTCAGGCACCGAGGAGATCAACAATTGGGTGTAGGGATGCGCCGGAGAATCGATCAACGCGGTGCCCTCGGAACGTTCGACGACGTTGCCGGCGTACATCACGATGGTCTCGTCGGCGATGTAGCGCGCCGAGGCGATGTCGTGCGTGATGTACAGCACGGCGAGTTGCTCATCATCACAGAGCCCGCGTAGGAGATTCAACACCCCCAACCTCACCGACACGTCGAGCATGGAGATCGGCTCATCGGCCAAGAGGACCTTGGGGTTGACGCAGAGCGCTCGCGCGATGGACACTCGCTGTAACTGCCCCCCCGAGAGTTCGTGGGGGTAGCGGTCCAAGTAGCGTTCGGGGGGCTCGAGCGACACGCGCGACAGCGCCGCGCGCATCCGATCTCCCAACTCCGCCTTAGGAATGCCGTGAATCGCTAAGGGGCGAGCGAGAGAATTGGCGATACGGTGCACGGGATTTATCGAGGCGAAGGGGTCTTGTAGCACTAACTGGACTTCCGAGGCGTACGCGAGGTCGCGCGGCGACCCCAGCTCGATCGTGGTGCCGTCGAGTACGAGTTCGCCCGACGTGGGCGTGACGATGCGCGCGAGCATGCGCGCGAGGACCGATTTGCCCGATCCCGATTCACCCACCACCGCGGTCACGCGACGCTCGCGCAGCGCGAGCGACACGTCGTCCACCGCACGGACGATGCGCTTGGGTCGTACGAAACCGTGACCACTTCGGACCACGAAGTGTCGCGACAGGTGACGGGCCTCGAGTCGGGCCTCGTGACGAACGTCACTCATCGGATCTCCTCTCGCGCAAGGGTCATTGGCGCGCCGGGCGCCGGTTCACCCGGCGACGTCGCGAGCGCCACTCGTCGCAACGCGACGGGTACCGTGGTCGGATCGTCGTGCAACCAACACGCCGCCTTGCGACCCGAGGAATCAAGAATCCGTAGAGGGGGAACGTCACGGGAGCAGCGTTCGAGGACGAAGGGGCAACGATTGTGGAAGCTGCAGCCGCTCAACGGCTGCGACAGGTCCGGCGGCGCACCCGCGATTCCTACGAGTTCGTGCCGTTCGCCCGAGAGAGGCGGCGAGGAATTCAAGAGACCCAGCGTGTAGGGATGACGCGGCGCCGAATAGAGATCTCCCGCGGGGGCCCATTCCACCACGTTGCCCGAGTACATGACGGCGATGTCGTCGGCCAACTCAACCAACAACGAGAGGTCGTGGGTGATGAAGATCATGGAGAAGCCGAATCGGGCGCGGAGCTGGGCCAGTTCATTGACGATCTCGCGCTGGGTCACCACGTCGAGCGCCGTCGTTGGTTCGTCCATGATCACCAGTTGCGGATCGAGCGCGAGCGCCAGGGCAATCATGATCCGTTGTCGTTGGCCACCAGACAACTCGTGGGGGAACCGCGAGAGGCGGTCCTCGTTGAGCCCGACCAGTCCCAGTAATTCGACGGCCCTGGCGTGACGCTGTTCCTTCTTCAAGTCCTTCCGATGGGTCTTGAGCAACTCGTCGAACTCGTGACCGATGCGCAACACCGGATTGAGAGCATTCAGGGCACTCTGCAGGACGATGGACACCTGGGACCAGCGGATCGCGCGCAGTTCGCTCCCCGAGGCGGCCATGAGATCCACGGTGCGACGCTTGACGTCGCTCGCCGTGGGGTCGTCGTAGGTGAGTCGGGCGCTCCCACCCGAGATCACGCCCGGCGACCGCAGTAGTCGGGTGACGGCGTAGACCAGGGTCGACTTACCGCTACCGCTCTCGCCGGCGACGCCGAGCACCCTCGATCGTCGCACGCTGAGGTTCACGTTGTTCACCGCCCGCACGGCCGTTTCTCCCCAGCCGTAGTCGACGCAGAAATCCTCGATCTCGAGCACCGTGTCGTTCAGTTCATCGACGGTGAGGTTGGTCGTGGCGCTGTCCATCATCAGGCTCCGACGTTCGTGGACGATGGCGTCGGCCGAGCGGGTGTCACCACGACGCGACCCGGCGAGCGACGCGCCACGGGCGTGTACCCCAGTCGAGGTCGACGCGGGAGGCCACTGGCGCGGCGAACTTTGCCGCTCAGTCCCGCCGCGCGAAGCCGCGGGTTAATGAACTCGTCGATACCGAAGTTGAGGAGGGCCAAACCAGTGCCGATCAGGGCGATGCAGATTCCCGGCGGAACGAACCAGTACCATTGGCCCGCCAGGGGTGCGTTGTTCGCTTGAGCCCAGTACATCATGGTGCCCCAGTTCCACACCGCCGTAGAGGTCAGACCCACGTAGGCGAGCGTCACGTAGGCGCCGATGGAATACAGCGTGGTGAAGAGGAACGACGACGCCAGGACCGGCAAAAGGTTGGGGGCGATTTCAAAAAGCATGATACGCCGCCGGCTCTCGCCAATGATGCGCGCGGCCTCGACGAAATCTCGGTTGCGCAACGACATGGTCTGCGCACGCAAGACTCGCGCGCCCCACGCCCATCCGGTCAGGCTGATGATGAGACCGATGGCGAAGGAATTGGACCGGCCGCTGGCCGGTAGGTAGCTGTCGATCACGATCAGCAGCGGGAGTCCCGGGATCGCCAAGAAGACGTTCGATAGTAACGACAAACCGTCGTCGGTCTTACCGCCGAGGTAACCCGCGGCCACGCCCACGATCACGGACAAGACGGTTGCGACGACCCCGGCGACGATCGCCACGATCATGGTGGCGCGCGCGCCGTCGAGCAGTTGAGAAAAGATGTCCTGACCTAGCGCCGTCGTCCCCAACCAATGGCTCCCCGAGGGGCCCAGGTTGGGTAGGAAGTTCGTCGCGCTCGGATTATCCGGCGCGAGCCAGGGTCCAATCACCGTCAAGATTGCGAAGAACGCGACGATCCCTACGCCCACGAGGACCTTGGGTGACCGGGGTAGTCGGACCGAACTCATACTGCGGCTTCCGTTCTCGTGCGGGGATCAAGGATGAAATACAAGACGTCCGCCAAAAGATTGGCCGCCAGCACGGTCATGGTGATCACCAAGAATATCCCCTGGATCAGGGGATAATCTTCGTTCAGTACGGCCTGGAGGAGGAGGTTGCCCACGCCCGGGTAGTTAAAGACGAGTTCCACCAGTAACGCCCCCGACACCACGAGACCGATCGCCAACGAGAGGTTCGCCACGCTGGGCAGGACCGCATTACGCGCCGCGTGCGCAATGACCTTTCGTCGCGGTAATCCCTTGGCCACGGCCATGAGCACGAAGTCCTCGGCGATCATGGTGATCATCATGTTGCGCATACCCAGCATCCATCCCGCGACCGAACTCAACACGATGGTGATGACGGGCAACTCGCCGTAGCGCAGCAGACTGAAGACGAAGTCCCAGTGCCACCCCGGCGTGACCGATTGGCTGTAGGCGCCCAGCACGGGGAACCAATGCAGGTCCGATCCGAACAAGAGCAGCACCACGGTACCCAAGAAGAAGTACGGGGCGGCCTGGAAGAACGTGGCGACGGGAATGACCGAGTCCAAGCGCGAACCGCGGAACCAACCGAGCAAAGCGCCCGCGAACGTGCCGAGGATGAAACTCAGTATCGTCGAGACACCAATCAGCCCGACGGTCCACGGTACCGCCGACGCCAACACGCTCGAGACGGGCGTGGACAAAGTGATCGAGACGCCCAGGTTGCCGAGAAACAACTGGTGCCAGTAGCCGACGTACTGGCTCCACAGGCCCTGATGAAGTCCGACGCCGAACAACAGTTCGATCGAGCGAACCTGCTGGGGGGTGATCTGACCCGTGACCTTGCCGATCAGGTTTTGCACCGGGTTGCCGGGCATCAGGTGCGGTAGGAGGAAGTTCACGGTGATCGCCACCCACGCCGTCACGACGTAGAGCGAGAGACGTCGACCGAGGACCCTCATGCGTGGACTCGCTGGTGCGTGTAACTCGAGGCGTGCAACTGCCGTAGAGGTTCCTCGGGGTCGCTCGCGCAACCGCAGCTCGCGCGCACGACGAGTTCGACGGGCAAGACGATGACCCGTTCGATCTTGTCGGTGCCGTCAATCGTGGACACGAGCGCGTCGACCGCCACGGAGCCCAAGACGCCCCCCGATTGTCGAATTGTGGTGAGGGGAGGACTGAAGTATCGGGTCAGAGTGATGTCGTCGAAACCCGTCACGAGGATGTCCTCGGGTACTCGACGTCCGCGCTCCTGTAGAGCGAAGATGACCCCGACCGCCATCTGGTCGTTCGCGCAGGCGAAGACTTCTGGGAGGGGCTCGTCGCGGTCGAGCCGCGCGCGCATCGCCGCTTCGCCCCCCGCCGACGTCCAGTCCGCCTCGAGGAAATCGGCGTCGGCCATTTCGGCACCGAGGCGCGTGACCGAGGCGCGAAATCCGTTCGCGCGGGCCGTGGCGTCGGGGCTTTCGAGCGCCCCCGTCACGAACCCCACGTTCGACACTTGGTGCACGTTCACGAGGTGCTCGGCCAATGCGCTCATGGCGAATTCGTTGTCGACGCGAATGGTGATGGCCGCAGTCGAGTCGCCACTCCCGGCCAGGAGCACCACGGGAATCCGCCGCGCCAAGTACGCCACGTCCTCGTCGCCGAGGACACGGTCCATGACGATGAGCCCATCCACCGTGCCGGTGAGACTGAGCAACGCACTCATACCCGAGGGGTGCGACTCGTCAAAACTGCTCAAGAGGAGCGAGTAGCCCTTCTCCGCCGCGCGGGTCTCGGCGCCTCGAATGACGATATCGGTGTAGAGCAGACTCGCCTCTTCCACCGCGAGGCCGTTATTCTCTCCCGCCACGCGCGTGAAAACAAGACCGAGAATCCCGTGGCGACCGATGGACAGGCCTCGCGCGACGGCGTTGGGCACGAAGTCGAGTTCCTCCATGGCGCGCAACACTTTGTCGCGAGTGGTGGGGCGAACTGAATCGAGCGAGTTCAGCGCCCGACTGACGGTCGCGATGGAAACCCCGGCTCGCTCGGCGACGTCGTAAATCGTCGGCGTTGAATCGACCACCTATTTCCCCCCGAAACATTTCTGAAACGCCCACGGCGTTATGTAACCGCTTACAAAATAACGAGGCCATCCCTCGTTGTCAAGCGCATTTGTGAACTTTCTTCAATTTCTTTGAGCGGCGCGCAATTGTTTCAGTCACCGCAACGTCACATTTCTGCGTTCTATCAGGTGCGAAGGGCCGCGTCCTCCCCCAGCGAGTCGTGCGCGAGGCTCAACGGCGAATGCGAGCGCGTAACTCGACGATCCACTCAGCCGCCTTGCTGCGTGCCTCTCCCACCTCGGCCCGGCGAGCAGTGGCCTCATCCCCCGACACGGGGTAGGAACCCAGGAATTTCACTCGCGCGAGGTGCGCCTGGAGGTCGGCCAGGCAGTCGGCGACGATGTCGTCACCGAGGTGTCCGTCGAATTCGATGACGAAACAGTACTCGCCCAACCCGCGCTTGGTGGGGCGACTCTCAAGTTTCGTCAAGTTGATGTCACGCGCCGCGAAACTACCCAAGATGCCGTAGAGGGATCCGGGGCGATCGGCGTCTTGGAAACAGACGATCGACGTGCGATCGTTCCCCGTGGGCGCGGTAATCGACCCCCGTCCCACCTCGACGAAGCGCGTGGCGTTGCCGGGGTGGTCGGCGATGTCGGCGACGATGATCTCGAGTCCGAAGAGCGAGCCCGCCAACGCCGAGCCCACCGCGGCGCGCGGTTCGTGCGACGTCGCGACCTCGCGCGCCGCCTGGGACGTGGACGTGGTCTGCTCGACCTGTGCGTGGGACATTCCCGCGAGGAACCCGCGTACCTGGGCCAGCGCGTGGACGTAGCTCGAAACGTGCGTGACGTCCTCGGGCCGCACACCCGGTCGAGCCAGGAGGTGCATATGGATGGGGAGAACGACCTCACGTTCAATCACCAAGTCGTAGTCGAAGACCAGTCCGTCGATGGTCGCCGAGACCGTGCCCTCGATGGCGTTCTCGATCGGCACGAGTCCTGAATCTAGGCTCCCATCAGCGACCCCAGCGAGAACGTCGGCGATCGAGACGCACGCCACGGTCTGCACGTTCTCCAACGTCGTGACGGCTTCGTGGGAGAAGGATCCCTCCGGCCCGAGATATCCGACGCGCGCGAGAGACATGGACGAATGCTACTTCGCGCCCGTCGTTTCATCCGGGCCCGACCTTCTACGATGGTCATTGGCCCCACGAAAGGACGTGCAATGAGGCACCCTATGTTTACCTACGACGAGGCCTTCACGAACGCCATCTTCGAGTACTGCCGCGACCGACTCGAACACGACGCTCCCCTCGACTTTGGTATGCACTCACCCGTACCGCTGCCCTCGCTCGAGGGGATGATCACCGACGCGGGTCGCAACGCGTCCCAGACCCTGGAATTCTTCCGTGACGCGCTCGCCCAACACGTCGTCTCCATTGACTCACCGGGCTTTCTCGCCTTCATCCCCAACGCCCCCACCAAGAACTCGTTGCTCTTCGACATGGTCGTCGCGTGTTCGGGGCTCAATGGTACGAGTTGGCTCGAATCGGCCGGAGTGGTCGTGGCCGAGAACCAGGCACTGGAGTTTCTCGCTGAACGTGCGGGCATGCCCCGCGGATCGGGTGGCGTGTTCGTGTCGGGAGGCTCCATCGGCAACCTTTCGGCCCTGACCGTCGGACGCGACGTCGGGCGCACGTTACGGCCCGATGTCGCGCCGCACGAACTGCGTTTCGCCATTTCCGCCGACGCTCACTCGAGCATCGGCAAGGCGCTGCACGTGCTGGGAATCCATCCCCTCCTGGTGGAGCCCGACGATCACCGATTCACGCGAGCGAACCTGGAGAGGGCCCTGGCGGCCGATCCGCGGCCCGAGACAGTCATTGGCGTCGTCGCCACCTCGGGGACGACCAACGCGGGAATCGTGGACGACCTCGAGGGCCTCGGCAGTTTCGCCCGTGAACGCGATCTATGGTTCCACGTCGATGGCGCCTACGGCGGTGCCGCACTGTTCTCCAGCCAGCGCGACCTCCTGAGTGGGATCCGCCACGCCGATAGTTTCATCGTCGATCCCCACAAGTGGCTCTTCGGGCCACTCGACTGTTGCGCGTTGGTGTATCGCAACCCCACGATTGCGCGCACGCACCTGGCGCAGCAGGCGGGCTACCTCGATATCTTGCACGGCGGCGATGATGAGCACTACGACTGGAATCCGTCGGACTTCGCCATCCAGTTGTCGCGGCGCGCTCGCGGACTACCCTTCTGGTTCTCCCTCGTCACGTACGGGGTCCACGCGTACGAGAGCGCTACACAAATCGCCATCGATCTCGCGACCCGCGCCGCCGACCGGATCGCGGCCACCCCGGGGCTCGAACTGGTGCGACCCGCCGGCCTCTCGATCGTGCTGTTTCGCCGCGTGGGGTGGTCTGAGGAACAGTATCGCGAGTGGAGCGAGAAACTACTGCGCCAACAGGTAGCGTTCGTCACGCCCACGCGCTGGGAGGGAGAGATGGTCGCTCGCCTCGCCTTTTTGCATCCCGACACCACCGACGAATTAGTCGGTGAGATCCTCGACTCGATGTTCGCCTAGCGGTCCCCCAGGAGCGGATCGCGCGGATCGCGCACCGCTACGCCGCGGACTCTCTGGTCGCGCCAGGCCATGCCCCCCAACGTTTCGAGCACGACGCGATTCCCCAGGTAAGCGGTGATGTCCGCGTGGTCGTAGGGTGGCGAGACTTCGACCACGTCCATACCCGCGAGCGGCACTTCCATAGCGATGCGACGTACGGCATCGAGCAATTGTCGGCTCGTCAGTCCCCCGGGCTCGGGTGTACCGGTCCCGGGTGCGGAGCCCGGATCCACCACGTCGACGTCCACCGAGAGGAACACCGCATCGCAGTCATCAGTCGCGATGGCGATAGCTTCGTCGAGTACTTCTCCCAAGCCGCGCGCCACCACTTCGGCCATTTCGAAGGATCGCATACCCTGAACCGCCATCCACCTCAACGTCTCGGGCTCGGGCCAGTAGCCCCGCAAGCCGATCTGCACGAATCGGTCACCGCGACACGCGCCCGACTCGATGAGGCGTCGCATCGGCGTCCCGTGCCCGTAGAGTGAGCCCCACTGTGAGTCGCCGGTATCGGCGTGCGCGTCGAAGTGCAGAACCGAGACTCGTCCCCATCCGACGTGGCGAGCGACCCCCGTCACGTCCGCGAGGGCGATGGTGTGATCACCGCCGAGGATAATCGGCACCACCCCGGCGGCGGCGACGAGTGCGACGCGCGCCTCAAGGGCCTGCAACGATTTCTCCATCTCGCCCGAGGGCATCACCACGTCGCCAAGATCCACGACACCGGTGTCGAGGAGCGCGTCGACACCTAACGCCAGACTCGGTCGACTCCCGTCATGGGGTAGGTAGTCGGCCGCGCGAATCGCCCGAGGACCAAAACGACAGCCCGCACGATAGGACGTGCCTCCGTCAAAGGGAGCGCCCACAATGGCTGCGCGCGCGTGGCGCCACTGCGCAGGCTCATCGGGGTCACCCGCCGGCACGCCGAGGAAAGTGTGATCAGGGCCGTACATGCTCCCGAGGCGCACGATGGGCCTAATGCGTCACAGTGACGGGTGCACCATTGTTCAAAAGCTCCACCCAGGTCTGACCCGGCGTCAATCGGATGGCCTTACCCTTCGCGTTGAGGTACTCGATGGGTGTCGTGGGCGAATGACGCGCCCACGTGCCCACGATTTCCTTGCCGTCCGTGAAGACGTCCGCCACCCCGCCGCTTTGCAAGTTGGCGTAGGAGGTAAAGGCACCCACGCCATTGACGTAATTCACGTAGGTGACAATCACGTTCTTGGGCGATTCGCGCACGTGATTACCGGTGTAGTCGGGTCCGGCGAACTGTGTTGAACGGTCCCAGGAATGTGTCGTAGTGTCCCACGTCCACGTCATGGGATAGATACTCGGGAAGTTGACGACGAACTTACTCACGGGCGTGCCGACCGCTCCTTGCCCCAGCGGACGGTACTGAAAGAGCGGGACGGGCGGGACGGGCTTGCTCCCGGCCCCGAGCGCAAACAGGGCCGCGGCGCTACCGAAGAGGTTGTAGGGCGCCTGTCGACTGTTATCACGGAACATCGCCGACCCCGCGTTCGATTCTTGAATCTGCTTCACCGGAGCAGTGGAAATCGAAGCAATGGCGTAGGGGGCGCCGCCGGAGAATGCGAAGATTCCGCCGATCGGGTCGACGATTTGAGTGTCAGTGGGACGCACCGAGCGAATCGGGCCCACGAGTGTGGGCGCATTCTGGTTGAAGATCGCCGCGAGACGAGGGATGCCTCCATTGATGATCTCCTCGTAGACCACGTCGGCCTGGTCCACGCCCCACTGGGGCAGGGAATTAGTGTCGTCCTCCACCTTGATCACCAGCGCCGGTCGCTTCAGGGCCGATCCGGACGGATCCGGTAGCCCGGTGAGGGGGGCGATGGGGCCAGTCGAAGATTTGGTGGTGGTCGTAGTGGTCGGCGTCGCGCTCGGCTTCTTTGCGGATCCCTGGGTCGCGACGATGATGGCAATTCCCGCGACGACGACGACGGCGGCGACGATATAACGAATTTGGTTGCGCACGCTTCTAACTTAGTCAACCTTCGAGACCCACTGGGACCACCGCACGATGGATCACGACGTGATCGGTACCCGTTTCGGCGCTGACGAACAGGGAATCGGGCACAACATCCCATCCCGAGGAGGTATAAAAATTTAAGGCCGTCACTCGAGCGTTCGCCCAAATTTCGGCCACGCCACGACCCGCGAGGTCGTCGAGCACGTACGAGAGCACGACGCCACCCAGGCCCCGTCCCTGGACGTCGAAGTCGGTGGCCATATAGCGAAGTTGATACGCGTCGTGGCGCCCCGTCACCGGTGAGGTCGCTACGAACGCCGACGCGCTGACCACCACTCGTCGACCGAGATATCCGCCGTAGTGCAACGAGGACGCGAGTCGATCCTGCGCGTTCTCCACGTTCACGCGAGGGTCGTTCTCGCGCAGGACCCGACGGCGCAAGTCATGGAGTGCACTCGGCTCGACGCGTTCAGTGCGGAAGGAGAACTCGCGGAGATCGCGTCGCATCTCGTCACACACCAATCCCTCGTCGCGGTCCATCGCGACGCGAGCACCACTCTCGCGAAAACCCACCTTAAGGTAGAAGGCCCGCGCTCGCGCGGCGGCGGACGAGACGTAGAGGTGGAGAGCGTCGGCGCCGTCGGCCGCGGCCCAGGCACACACGGCGTCCACCAGGCGCGTCGCCGCCTCGCCACCTCGCGCCGACGGCGCGACGTACATCGCGAAGAGGTACCGAGCATCGGGCCGTTCGTCGTGTCGTTCACCACGCGCCAGACCCACGATCCGACCATCGAGTTCCGCCAAATAGAAGTTCCACTCACTCGCCTTCTTCGCCCACGCGTCCTCGCTCCAGGACGCGCAATGTTCGTACGTCTCGCCGTAGGCGTCGGGCGAATCAGCGAGCGACTCGAGGCGAATCTGGCGTAGGGCCAACGCATCACTGGGGCGACCCGGTCGTACGCGCAACGGAGGATTCACCGCTATTCGTCCTGCCGCGGAAGCCGAGCCGAATAGATGGAATAGCCATCGACTTGACGACCAATGATCGTGGCGATGGTCGTCGCCGTCATCATGGGAATAATGATGTCGAAGCCATTATGAGTCAGTTCCATCACCAAGACGAGACCCGCGAGGGGTGCCTGCATCGTCGCGCCGATCATGGCGGCGGCACCAATCAACGCAAAGGCCCCGACTGGCGAACCGGGCCAGAAATGCAGCCACACCATGCCCAAAAAGCCTCCGACCGCCGCGCCCGTCGCCACGAACGGTGTGAAGACCCCGCCGGCGGCCCCACTACCGAGCGTCGCGGCGGTAACGAGGGGCTTGAGCGCGAAGAGCGCGAAGAGGAGACCGGTCGAGGTCACCCCGATGAACGCCTGGTGCGCCATGTCCTTGCCGTTGCCGAACAACTGCGGGTACCAAATTCCCAACACCCCAACGACGGCGAACGTCGACGGCATCGCCCACAGGATCGTGGTGCCCCTCGCGCGGTGCGCCGACATCAGACCGATGAGTCGTACGTAGCCCACCGCTAGAAAACCAATGACGACACCAGCGACCAGCGACCAGGCCATGATCGATCCGCTGTAGTGGTACGTCACGATATCGCTATAGGTGGCGCGATCCGACAAAAATAACCACCCAGTGAACGTCGCGATGAGCGAACAGGCCAAAGCGGTCAAGACCGTGGGCAGGGCGAAGCTCCCGAGGAGCACCTCGGCGGTGAAGATCGCGCCCCCGAGTGGCACGTTATAGACGGCGGCGAGGCCCGCCCCACCGCCGCAGGCGACCAGAAGACGCTTTTGGGCTGGGGTGAGGTGCAGCCAATGCGAGACGACGCTGCCCGACACTCCACCCATCAGTTTGGGTGCGGCCTCGCGGCCAATCGACGCTCCCATGCCAATCACCACTTCGGACACGATCGACGTGGCGAGACTGCGTCGGAAGCCCAGTTCGCCGTCACCGTTCCACAGGGCGTCGTCGATCTCGGACTTCTCGTGTTTGAAGTAGCGCCGCACCAAGAACCAACCCACGGCCCCCACCACACCCGCGAGTACCAGCGACGTCACACGGTGCAGGTCGGAGGTCGCAGCCACGGCATTTTGGTAACTACCCCCGTGGTACGAAAAAGCGAGTTTTTCCACGTACTGCAGTAGCGCCATAAGACCCGCGCCGAGGAGGCCGGTCGCCACGCCGGTCACGATGATGGCCACCCAAAAGACTGGGGTGAGGGCGGCCTCACCGTCGTGGGTCACATTCGGCTGCTCCATGGCGCCGCGACCCGACGCCACACGCTTTTTGAAGTACGGCGGCGGTACCCGTAGACGCTCGCTGTCACCGCCGCTCTTGCGTTGCATTACCCTCTCACCACTCTCGACCGCCCCATGGTAGCCGGGGTCGTCGAAATATCGAACCGTGACCAGAGAATCGGCGTTGCCGACACGTACCAGGTGACGTCGTCGAACTCACCGTCGAGAACGTGACGCTCGAGGTCAACCTTCTGGAAGGTGAGGCGACTAGCGAGCGCCGGAACAACTCGTCGGGTGCGCGGAATCCAGAATTGCGCCACAGACGTCACATACCTCCGCTAAAAGACAAACGGGGGAACCTCCCTCGTCATCGCGCAGCAACTCCGTGGGCCGCGCGATGAGCCGCAGCGCCCCGGCGTCGCGTAACTCTTGCGCGCTGCCAAATCCCCAGAGGGCTCCGATGGCCCCAACACCGTGGGCTCGGGCGGCGACCATGTCAAAGTGCCGGTCCCCGACCATCCACACGTCGTCGGGGTCGTCGATCGACCAGTCGGCGAGCACCTGAGCCGTGACGTCGTATTTTGACGTCACGCGCAGATCAAGGCTCGCCCCAGCGATGACGTCGAACAAACGACCGACGCCGAGCGCATCGAGCATGAGGTGGGCAAAATCGACGCGCTTGGCCGTCGCGACGGCCAGACGTATCCCCTCGTTCGACACGTCCTCGAGTGTGGTCGCGACGCCGTCGTAGAGGTGTGCCTCGTAGATTCCCCGCTCGGCGTAGAACCCTCGATAGAGCTCCACCACTCGGTCGACATCTTCCTCGGCGACACCGAGGCTGCGAAACGACTCTCCTAACGGCGGTCCGATCAACTGGCGAAGCAACTGGTCGTCGACGGGGCGGCCAAGACGCTCCAGGGTCGCACGAAAGGACCACAGGATGCCCCGCGATGAATCCGCCAGAGTACCGTCGAGGTCGAAGATGATGTACCGAGGCCGCGACTGCATGACTCCATCATGGCCGACCAGTGTCGCGAGGACGAACGACGTAGCGTGACGCGAGAATACCCGCGCGTGGATCGGTGCCTCGACCAAGCGGATCGACCGCGCGAATGGGGAATCGACGACCCCGGTCCCCTTGGACCAGAACGCTACGGCAGCTCGATAATCAGATCGGGCTCTCGCCCGCGTGCGGTCCGTCCCTATCGCGTCCGCGAGGTCCGGTCGCGGGGCAGTTCGCGTCGAGGTCGTGGCCCTCGAACCAAACTCACGTCCCCCGTCACTCGTTGGCGACGACGAAACTCGACGTCGACCGTGACCGCGCTCTAAAGCGCCGCTCCGGAGAAAACGGATCGTTCA
>JAJZEN010000062.1 GCA_021828545.1 Actinomycetes bacterium | reverse complement strand
CGCGTGTCGTAGGACCGCTTGAGCTCGGTCGCCGATGCGTTGGAAGAGTAGCGAGACGATGGGTGACGCCAGGCGGAGCCAGCCCAGGGTGTGCAGATCAGCGTCGTAACTCACGTCGCTTCCCCCGGCGGTAGACGTGACGGTGACCCGGTCAATGGAACGAATCAGCGCGGATTCCGCGCGCAGGACCACGTGACGCGATGGCTCGAATTCGGTGATTTCGTAGGTGAGGGGCACCTCACGCCCATTGAAGAGGGTCACGAGTTGGAATGTGGTGCCCAGCCCGATCTCCCCGGGGGTCACCTGGGAGGCCGACGCGACGCCGGGGTCCCACGTGGCGGCGTTCGCGAAGTTCGACATATAGCGAAACGCCGTGTCGACATCCATTCGTGATGAGACCGTCGTATGGTAGTGAGCCACTAAGTTCTCCCGTCGAACTTTCCCACAGTACCGGTAACGTTCGAACAAGAAACGGGTGCGAACTACCAGCCGGTGGTCGACTTCAAAGGAGTATGCGAAGTGCGAATCGCCATCGTTGGCAGCGGGGTCTCCGGCCTCGTCTGCGCCCACCTGTTACGTCGTGATCACGAGGTCACCCTCTTCGAGTCCGCCGAACGGGCGGGTGGTCACGCCCACACCCTCGAGGTGAGTATCGATGGTGTCACTCACGCCGTCGATACGGGGTTTATCGTCTACAACGAGAGGAATTACCCAATTCTCACGCGGCTCTTCGCGGAACTCGGCGTCGAAACCCGCACGAGCGAGATGAGTTTTGCCATGGCCGACGACGACGCAGACGTGGAGTGGTGCGGATCGTCGTTGCGCGCGTTGTTCTCCCAAGGTCGCAACCTCGTACGTCCCGCCTTTTTGCACATGTTGCGCGACGTCGCGCGATTCAATCGCTGTGCCCGGCGCTTGTTGGACGAACCCGAGGATGCGACGTTCACCCTCGAAGAGTTCTTGACTCGCGGAAGATACTCCGCGAGTTTCATCCAGTGGTACCTCGTGCCGATGGGGGCGGCGATCTGGTCCGCGAACCCCACGGACTTCCTGCAGTTCCCCGCCGCTGCGTTTATCCGTTTCTTCGACAATCATGGACTCCTGGGTATTCGTGGCCGTCCCCAGTGGCGTACGGTGGTCGGGGGATCGGTCCAGTACGTCACCGAGATCACGTCGTCGCTCGGGGCGAGACTTCGCCTGTCGACACCGGTCACGCGGATCTCACGTCGAAACGACGCTGTGGTTCTTACCACGAAGGATGGCGAGGAGGCCTTCGATCACGTGATCGTGGCCACCCACTCGGATCAGGCACTCATGATGCTCGAGTCCCCGACAGCGGCGGAACGCGAGATCCTCTCGGCGATTGCTTATCGGCCCAACGAGGCAACCCTGCACACGGACCCACGGTTGATGCCCCGGCGCTTACGCGCCCGCGCTAGCTGGAATTGGCGTCGGCGCCCCGATGCTCACGCCCCGACGTTGACCTACGATTTGACGCGACTCGAAGGCTTGGACACCTCGCGCCCCGTGTACCTGACGCTCAACCAGGCCGACACGGTGGACCCCGATCAAGTGCTGGCGTCGATGACGTACTGGCACCCCGTCTTTAACACCGCGGCGATGAACGCCCAGCGCCGTCGCGGCGAAATCAGTGGACGCGACCGCGTGTGGTACGTCGGAGCCTATTGGGGATTCGGGTTCCACGAGGACGGTGCGCGAAGTGCGGTGCAAGTGTGTCGATCCCTGGGTGCGGGCGTGGCCGAGGGAGTGTCGTGAGGAGCGCGCTCTATGAAGGGGTGGTCACGCATCGCCGTCACGCCACCGAGGCCACCGGTGACGTCGCTCACGAGTTTCGGTATTCCACCCTCTTGCCGCTGCTGTTCTTGGATGAACTCGACGAGGTCTGTGCACTGCATCCACGCTGGTCGCGCACCGGCGTGAACGCGGCACGGTTTCGACGCCGCGATTACCTCGGTGACGCGCAAATTCCTCTCGAGGCGGCGGTGCGCGACGTCGTGTACGCTCACTGCGGCGTACGGGCCGCCGGTCCCATTGCCGTATTGGGTCACGTACGTCTGTGGGGCTGGTTGTTCAATCCGCTGTGCGTCTACTACTGCTTCGACGAGTCCGCGGGGCGAGTCGAACGAATGATCCTCGAGGTACGAAATACCCCCTGGGGCGAACGCCATCACTACGTCCTCGACGGAGCGTCGGCGCACCACCGTTTCGCCAAGGCTCTTCACGTTTCGCCCTTCTTGGGGATGGACCACGATTACGTGCTCACGTGGTCGCTGCCCGATGAACACCTGTCGTTGCACTTGGGGAATCGACGCGGGGACGAGCGCATCTTCGACGCGTCCCTCTCACTCTCGCGGCGCGAGATCACGCGTGAGTCCCTGAGCGCTTACGTGTGGCGTCGCCCGTTCCAGACCGTGGGCGTGAGCGCGGGCATCTATCGTCAGGCCCTGGCGTTGTGGCGAAAGAAGGCTCCGTTCCACCCTCACCCGCGGCACGACAATGCGTCGCACGGTGTGCCCCCGACGGCCGGGGTGGGCTCACGTGACTGAGTCGATCGTCCCCGAGAAGGGCAGCGCCGCGCGCCGCGCACGCCGGGCCCGACGTGGATCAGAACTGTTCGTGCGCGCGCTATTGCGACGCGCGCGTCAAGGGACAGTGGTGCTGAACGACGCAAGCGGCACACGCCGTTACGGTCGCGGAGCACCCGAGATCAATGTCACGGTGCACGACGTGCGCACGTATCACGCCCTCTGGCGAGGTGGTTCGATCGGGTTTGGCGAAAGCTATACCGACGGGTGGTGGGATTGCGACGACCTGACATTGTTGGTGCGCTTCGTCATCGCGAACATGCGCCCGCTGATGCGCCGACTCGATGCGGCCGCGCGGGTATGGTCCCCCTTCACACGGATCGTGCAACGCCTCGAGCGAATCGACAAGGAACGAGACCGAGCCAATATTCGTGCCCATTACGACCTCGGCAATGACTTCTATTCGCTCATGTTGGACGAGACCATGATGTATTCCAGCGCCTACTTCGTCGATGAGTTCACCACGCTCTACGACGCTTCATTGGCCAAACTCGAAAAACTCTGTCGCAAGCTCGAGCTTCGCGACGTCGCAAGCTCGAGCTTCACGGCTCCGACCACGTGGTCGAAATCGGTACGGGTTGGGGAGGGTTCGCCCTCCACGCGGCGGCGAACTACGGGTGCCGCATCACCACGGTGACGATCTCTGACGCTCAGTACGAATACGTCGCGCGACGCGTGAGGGAGGAAGGTCTCGAGCACCTCGTCGTGGTGAAGAATCAGGACTACCGCGACCTCGAGGGCACGTTCGACAAACTGGTCTCCATCGAGATGATCGAGGCCGTCGGCTGGCGTCAGCTCGACACGTACTTCGCCACCTGCGCGAAGCTCCTTACCCCCGAGGGCCTCATGGTGCTGCAGGTCATTACCATCAACGACTTCAGTTACGAGCGCACAAAGAACAGTGACGACTTCATTAAGCGGATGATCTTCCCCGGCGGATTCCTCCCGTCCCTCGAGGCCCTGGTCCGTTCGAGCTCCTCGGTGAGCGACCTGCGGGTGACGCACCTCGAGGACATCGGACGTCACTACGCCGAGACGCTCGTGCGCTGGCGCGACAACCTCGCCGCGCACGCTGCCAACGTCACGGCCCTAAATCTCGGGGAAGAGTTCGCGCGGATGTGGCACATGTACCTGTGCTACTGCGAGGCGGCGTTCCTGGAGCGACACATCAGCGACCTACAGGTCATCTTCACTCGCCAGGGTCGGCCCGCGGCGCTGTCGTCGGCCCGTCCCGCGACGTGATCGCCACCACCACGGACCGAATCCGACGCCCAGTTGGGTGACGACCGCGACTCCCACGAGGAATCGGTAGTCACCGTAGCCGTGGTACGTGAAGACCACTCGATGTGCCCCCGACGGCACGACGACGCCAACCAGCGCGGGCGCCAACATCACCGTGGGGGTGGGGTGACCATCGACGGTGGCCCTCCACCCCGGGTCGTAGGACACCTTGAGCAGGACAACTGCTCGACGACGCGTGACAACGCTCGCGGAAGCACTTTGACCGTAGAGGAGGTCGTGGCTTTGTCGGGTCACGATCCCAGCGGGGCCGTGTCGTTGCGCTACTGACGGCAAAGTGGCGCGCGGCGTACCGCGCCCATCGAAGTCGATCATCGGATAGATGGCGCGACCCGCCAGGGGAGATCGCAGGAACTGCGCGGTCTGGGGCCCGAGGTTCGCGCTGTTGGCGGCGATGGCGCCGTAGGTGTCAACGATTTGGATCAGGGCCGCGTCGCGCGCCCCAGGGACCTTCCAGAGTTGATATTGACCGGCGGTGCGCACCAACGTCGCGCGAACCGGAGGGGGATGATGGGCGGGGAGGAGCAGGTAGCGGATACCAAATACGCCGTAGTCACCGAGCACGTGTTCGTCAAAATAGGCCTCGGGATCGGTCATGAGTGAACTCGTGCGCAGGGTGAAGCCGACGGCATCGACGCCGTGTTGTTCTAGGTAGATATAGACCGGTACCGCACCCACGTAGAAGTGGTGGCCCCAGTTACTCGGCATCCCCGCGTAGATTCGCCCGCCACCTTCTCGGCGAGCCAGATTCACTAGTGAGTTCACTTGCGCGCCTTGTGATGAGTCGGTGGCTCGTTGAGTGGTGATCAGGGTCGCCGAGGCGTGGTCGTAGCGCGCGACCTCGAACCACCCTGGCGTCATCACCGCCGTGAGGAGCACGATAAGTAATGGTGTGCGCAACCACGGGACTCGAACGAGGGCCGCGCGAGGTGTCACGAACCAGTCCTGGGGCACTCGTCGTAGCGCGCGGTGCGAGAACGCGAGGGCCGCGCGAGGTGTCACGAACCAGTCCTGGGGCACTCGTCGTAGCGCGCGGTGCGAGAACGCGACCCCCGTGGCGACGATGCCGATCCCCGCGAGCATCAACCCAGCCAGTTGAAGGCCCATAATGTACCGCTGCAGGAGCAAGCTCTGATTCTCCGGGAGGGCGTCCAGTAAAGGGCCCAGGGTGGGTCGTCCAAAGAAGAGGACCAGACTCAGCACCCAGAGACCGACCACGCCTCGAGCTCGCTCGTCGCGGCCCCAGCGACACAGACACGCGACGAGACCAACGCCCGCGAAAACGGTGATCACCGGCCATCGACGCCAATCGTAAATCTGTCCAGAAATGAGCCAATCAAGGACCTTGCGCGCGCCGTACGAGTTGTCAATGGTCGTGCCAACTTGGAATTGATTCACGGCGATCCACGGGGCGTGCACCAATAGGGGTAGCGTGACCCACGCCGTTGACAGGAGCGCCGTCCCCCCTAGGAGTAGCGCCCGCGAGGCGCGCGTAAAGAACTGACTTGGTCGAATCAGGACCCATACACCTAACGTCAGTGCGGCAAAGTACGCACTCAGGAAATGGAAGGCGATCGTCAAGGACAACATGGCGACGGCGGCGAACAAAGATTTTTTCTGGGAGATGTAGCGCCAGCTCAAAGCCCCGGCTAGCGGTAGGGTCCACATCGCCCACAATTGTGACCACAGACCACTACCGATCCAGATATAACTCTGGTGGCCGAACCCTCGTCCCGTCACCGTGAATAGCAGTGGAGCGAGGGCGGCAGCAACGGCACTCTCCCAAGGACCCCACGCGAAGAGGCGGGTGGACCAGTAGACGCACACCGGCCAGAGGCTCAGGAGTAGGTACAGTGACCACGCGTACGTGGAAGGCGCTCCGAACAAAATCGATAGAGCACCGGTGATCACCGCCGTCGAACTCTGGTACTGCACGAAGAATGGCGAACCCAGCGACAACAGGGGGTACCAGTGATCGAACGGCGAGAGCCCGTGGCGCAG
>JAJZEN010000067.1 GCA_021828545.1 Actinomycetes bacterium | reverse complement strand
GTCCTCCGCCCCTTGGATGAGCGGGACGGGAACCCGCTTGCCGACCTGGTCGGCGTAGTGCATGCCGATCCACGACGTCGTTTCGTGTCCACCGCCATTCACCATGAACTGGGGTCCCAGCACTCGTCCCAGGGCCCAGCCGGCCACGAGGGCGGGGATGATCGCGTCGCATAATCGGCCCAGTTCTGTGGGCGGCCACCAACGTCGAAGGAGGAAGAAGGCCACCGGAAGTGCGACGCCGATCCCCCCGAAACTTCCGAGTCCCCCTTGCCATACTGCGATCCATCGCGCAGGATGACCAGAGTAGTAGGACCAGTTCGTCACGATATTGGCCAGGCGCGCACCTACGAGGCCCGCAATGATGAGCGCGACGCTGAAACGACCGAAGGGTTCGGTGTCGAGACCCGCGCGGTGCAGTCGCTTTTCGGCGTACCAGTAGGCCACGTACGCGGCGATGCCCAGGCCGAGGCCGTAGAGGTGAAAGACAAAGGGACCGAGGTGAATCGAAGTAGGTACGCCGGACATCGCTAGGCGCGAACGCGACCAATCCCCGCAAAGCCGTAGCCCAAGCGAATGGGCGTGATGTGCACTTGGTAGCCCGTCTGGGGAGCCTCGATCATGTTCCCGCCACCCACGTACATCGCCACGTGCTCGTCGCCGTTATAGCCGTAGAACAGGAGATCGCCGGGTTGGATATCCCACAGGGGCACTCTCTCGGTGTCGGCGAATTGGGCCCCTGAGTAGTGCGGCAGGTACACCCCGACCGCACGGTAGGCGAGCATCACGAGACCGGAACAGTCCACACCACTGCGGGACGCTCCGCCCCACTGGTACCACACTGCGGGTGGTCCGAGGAAGGTCTCCGCGGCCGCCACCGCGGCTTGGCCGAGCGAATCGCTCGGGGGAGCGGGCGTGATCCCCGGGGTGGGGGCGGCGATTGCCGTAGCGACGGCCCGCTGGGAGCGCGCGACGGCGGCGGCGGCCAGGGCGTTGTAGTACGACGAAATCTGACCCTCCACCTGGGATCGCGCAGATTCGAGATTGGCCTGAAGGGTTTGACCCTGCCGCAGGGCCGCCTGCGCGGCGTTGGTCGCCGCGAGCGCCTGATTCTCCTCGGCGGTCAAAATGTTGCGCTCTTGCGTGAGCTCGACCCGATTGGTCTTGAGCGCGGCGATGGCGGAACCGATGTTGCCTTGCGCCAATTGGCTGTAGACGCTGGTCGCTCCGACGTTGGCGGCACTATTGGTGAAGAGGGGATTATTGGTGTCGGCGGTACCGTTGGTGACGTAGGCGAAGATGGCGTCGACCTTGAGTTGGTTGTCGTCGGTTGCTACTTTGTTCTCGATACCCGCCACGATGGCCTTCGTGTTGATGATGGTGTTGCGTATTTGGTCGAGTTTGAGTTGCGCCAAGTCATACCTCTGACCGAGCAATTGCACCTGGGCGCCGACGCTTTGAATCTGCGAATACAGGGCCGCCGCGCGCGCCTTCTCTTGGGCGATGGTCATGGCGCCCGCGGGGCGGGTCACCACCGTCAAAGTCCCCATTGACAGGGCTGCGATGGCCAACAACGTGAACAACCTTCGCAACCTTTTGGGTCCTTGTGCGAGCAGCAATGTCGAAGGGCGTGCGAGACGCTCGACGTGAGTCACGATGGCCAGGCTATCAATTCTGATGGGGTCGGTGCCGACCAGTACGGGCCCGCCTCGAGGAATTCCCTTATCAAAAACCATTTAGCCCAATCGTCCCGCGCTCACTGCGACGAAACTCGCCGCGCGACGGCGTTGTCTAGGCTGGCACCATGAACGTCACTATGTTGCTCGCAGATTCCGCCCAAGTCGCCGAGGGGAAGCTCTATATCCTCGGAGGTGGGTGGTCCTTAAGCGGACCCGAACCGGTTCCTTCCGCCGTGGCGATCAAGGTCGAGGTGGACGTCCACGAGTTCGAGCGGATCCACCACTGGGAACTGTTTCTCGAAGACGCCGACGGCGGCTTGGTGCAGTTCGATTCTCCCGACGGTCCCCAGACCATTGAGATTCGCGGAGACTTCTCGGCGAGTCCCCCCGAGGGCGTACCGTTGGGGACACCAGTAGATGTCCCCATTGCGGTGAATCTCGGTCCGATTCCCCTCGCCCCCAATTCGCGCTTCACCTGGCGTCTGGTGATCGACGGTGAATCGCTGACGGGGGGCACCGCGTCCTTCACGACCCGTCCGCTCCCCGTCGTTCTGTAGAGTTCGATCGCCGGTGGGTGGGGCCAGCGTCGTTCCCGAGAGCGTCGAGGGACTCGTGTCCTTTCGTCGAGCTCTTCGTCGCGCTAGCGCGGAACTGTCGCGGGCGTTGCCGTGGATCGGGCTCGAGGATCCCTGGGCGATTCTGGTGAGCGAAGTTATGCTCCAACAGACGTCCACTCTCCGGGTTCGTGAACCCTGGCGGGCATTCCTTCAACGTTTCCCGGACCCGCCGAGTTGCGCGCGGGCACCCTTAGCGGACGTCCTTCGTCTCTGGAGCGGCCTGGGCTTTCCGCGCCGGGCCAAGGCGCTGCACGATACCGCGCGAATTCTCACCCGGCACCACGGGGGGAGTGTGCCGAGTCGTGTCGAGGATTTACTCGCGCTACCGGGAGTGGGACCCTACACCGCTCACGCGGTGGCGTCGTTCGCCTTTCATCAGCGCGTCGCGGTGCTCGATACGAATGTCGGGCGCGTACTGGCGCGGGCGGTGGCGAATCGCTCCCTGACCCCGAGTGCGGCGCAGGCGCTCGCGACCGCGCTCCTGCCGCGCGACCGTGTCGCGGCGTTTAACCAGGCCATGCTCGACCTTGGCGCACAGTTCTGCCGTGCGACGCCGCGCTGCGGCGGCTGTCCACTGGCGGGACACTGCCGCTGGCGGCGCGAAGGGGGTGACGACCCGGCACCGCGATCGGCGGGTGTTTCACGAACTCAGGCACGCTTCACGGGCTCGGATCGTCAAGTGCGCGGAGGCATTATGAAATGTCTAGGGACGGGAGCCATGTCGCCGCATCATTTACGACGCGCCCTTTCCGACTTCGACGCGTTGCGAGTGACGACCTTGGTCGATGACTTGATTCGTGATGGTCTCCTCGAACAACGCGACGGACTCGTCGGGTTGAGTGGCGACGGCGGGGCGTCCCGGTAAAGTCTCGGGATGACCGCTGTCGACGAGGCGCATTTCAAAGAGGTGCTGGGTCATTACGCCACGGGTCTGGTCGTCGTCAGCGGGGCCACTGACGACGGTGCCGCGGGCTTCACGTGTCAGACATTTGGATCCCTGTCGCTGGAGCCCGCGATGGTCATGTTCGCGGCGGCGTCCGCGGGGTCGTCGTGGTCGCGCGTGCGCGAATGCTCCCACGTGGGTATCAGTATTCTCGCCGCCGATCAAGAGCCTTTGGCCCGACGTTTCGCGACCTCGGGCGTGGATAAGTTCGATGGCGTCGCGTGGGAGAGGGCACCCGAAGGGTCGCCCCTGCTCGAGGGGGCGCTGGCACATATCGAAGGGATTGTCTCGGTGATCACGTCCCACGGCGATCACGACGTCGCTGTCGTCGATGTCACTTTCGTCCGGGCGCACAGTGGTCATCCCTTGATCTATTTCCGAGGGGGATTTGGAGAACTCGCCTGAAGTCACTGCACTGGCTACGCTGACGTTCGAGACGAGGAGGAGAGTCGTGCACGCAAGGGACACCTCGTGTTGCTAGTCAAGATCGCGGGCGCACTCGTGGTGGTGGCCTTGATCGTCGCGTACCTGGTGCGAGGAGGTCGCCGTCCGATAGATTCGAACTCTCGGGGTATGGCGCGAGGCGGCTCTCCGGTATCACCTCCGCCGTCGCCGTACCCGCCGTCGCGCGGGTTGCGCCTGCTCGACGGCACCGAACCTGATTCTCCTCGTGCGGTCCCACTTCCCCGACTCGATCCTTCGTCGGAGTTTGTTTTCAGTGAGACTTCGGCTCAGACGGTCGATTCCGTGAGTCCACCGCACTTACGTCACGATGAGAAATGGGCGCTCGATAGGTCCATGCGTCGCGCCGGGTACCCGCGTGAGCGCCGGCGTCGCCGAATTATCTGGGTGGTTCTGTTGGTGGTCCTGGGTCTCGGAGTTGTGGCCGCAGTGCTCGCCGGCCTGCATTCGGGTGGCCATCACGCGGGACTGGCACTGAGCTATGTCGCCACCGTGAGTTGGTGAAGAAGGAAGGCGAGGATTTGGGCTTCGTCGTGCCACGCGTCGTAGCGACCCGACGGTCCCCCGTGGCCGGCGCCCATTTCGGTCTTGAGATACGCCACATTGTCGGGGTTCACGTCACGTAGCTTGAGCACCCACTTGGCCGGTTCCCAGTAGCCCACGCGCGAGTCATTGAGCCCCCCCGCGGCGAACAGTCGAGGGTAGATCCTGGCCGTGCCGTCGTCGTTGGTGGCGCGAACGTTGTCGTAGGGGGAATAGGACTTCATCGTTCGGTACGATTCGCCGCTGGCGTCGGGGTTGCCCCATTCCTCCCATTCGCCCACGGTGAGGGGCAAGGAGGCGTCGAGCATCGTGGTGAGTGCGTCCACGAAGGGTACTTCCGCCGCCACGCAGCGAAACAGCTCGGGGGCGAGGTTCATCACCGCGCCCATCAACAGTCCCCCCGCGGAACCGCCGCGCGCGGCCAGCTGCTCTGGAGTGGTCCAGCCGTCGCGTACGAGCTGACGCGCCACGCTCACGAAGTCACTGAAGGTCGTGGGCTTTTGAGCCAGCCGACCCATCTCGTACCACGACCGTCCCATTTCGCCACCTCCCCGCACGTGCGCGATGGCGAAAATGACGCCGCGATCCAGCAAGGATAAGCGAAGGGAAGAGAACGACGGATCGATGGATATCTCGTAACTACCGTAACCGTACAGGACGAGGGGCGCCGGCGCGACGGGCGTGACGTGGCCGGTTTCGTCGACGTTGAGTACGTCGCGACGCGCCACGACCGAAACGGGGATGTCCACACCGTCGCTGGCACTGACCCAGAGACGACCGGTGGCGTAGTCGTTCGAGTCGTACCCGCCGACGATGCGCTGTTGTTTGAGCACGGTCATAACGCCGCTCGCCACGTCGATGTCACCCACCAAACGTGGGGTGACCAGCGACGTGATGGACACGCGAAGAGTCGTGGTCTCGTACATGGCGTTCGCCGAGAGGGAAACGGTGGTGGGCGCGGGTCCTCCGTCGACGAAGCGTGCCGCGGCGAGCAGATCGTCGCCGAAGGGGTCCTCGTCGTCGCGCAGCGCAACGATACGTACTGCCGCACTCCCGTCGTAGCGCTCCGACACCGCCAAGAATCCCGCGAAGGCGTCGACGCCGTCGAGTCGTTGTCCGGGCCGGTGCGCGATCAACTCACGCCAAGCTGCGTCGTCATCGACACGACGCGCGAGCAGTCGGAAGTCGGTGGCGTCCTCATTGGTGATCTTGAGCCACCATCCTCGTCCTGCGACGTCGCGGTAATGCTCGACGACGTACTCGACGCCCAGGGAGCGGGGCTCGATGACGCGGAATTGTCCGCGGGGGGTGGACGCGTCGAGGTAGTGCATCTCGGAGGTCAATGAGGAGGAGATCGAGACCAGAAGCACCTCGTCATCGCGACTGCGTCCGACCGAGAGGTTGTATTGGGCGTCGGGTTCTTCGAGCACCATGACGTCGTGCTCCGAGGACGTTCCGAGTTCGTGACGCCAAAGTTGCCACGGGCGCATCGCGTCGTCAACTCGAGTGTAGAAGAAGTGCCGACTGTCGCTCGCCCACGCGAAGCCGTAGTACACGTCGTCGAGTCGGTCGGGGAGGGGGGATTGACCCGCGAGGGGGCGCACCGTGACGTGGTGTCGCTCATCCCCCTCGAAATCGACGCCCACGGCCACCCAGGCGTCGTCGGGGCTCACCGCGAGAATGCCGACCGACAGGAAGTCGTGGCCTTGAGCCTCGATATTCTCGTCCAGGATCACTTGCTCGCCCTCGACGTCGAGGTGGACAGCTATTTCCGGAGGCGTGTCCACGCCCGGCGTCACACGCAGTCGACAACTGATGGGGTAATTCAGGCCTTCGCGCGTCCGCTCGTAGTACCACCAATCGCCTCGACGCACGGGCACCGAAATGTCGGTCTCTTCGATGCGGGACTTGATCTCGTCGAAGAGTTCGTTCTCCAGGGGGGCCAGAAACGCCAATTCCTGGGCGAGATAGGCGTTCTCGGCGCGCAGGTGCGCGAGGACCTCGTCGTTGTCGCGATCGTTCAGCCAGTAGTACGGGTCGACGCGCACGTCGCCGTGACGAGCGATCTCGAAGGGGCGTTTGGGGACGCGGGGTGCAATGGACATGGCTCTACTCTGCCAGACGGGGTTTTTCGCGCGTCGAATTGACGAGTCAGTTAGTACTATGACCATAGGGTTAATCCCACGAAGGAGCGCAATGGCCATCGATAACTTGGATTTCAGTCGTTACCAACTGGGTTGGTCCGATGACCAGATTCCCGTCTTCAAACCCAAAAAGGGGATCAACGAGGCAATCGTGCGCGAGATGTCGGGGATCAAGAGCGAAGAGCAATGGATGTTGGACTTCCGTCTCAGCGCCCTCAAGCGCTTCGAGAAGAAACCCATGCTCGAGTGGTTCGCCAATCGAATGCCCGATCTCGACTTCAACGACATCTACTACTACATCAAGCCCACCGAGAATCGGGTGGAGCGCTGGGAAGACTTGCCCGACGCGATCAAGAACACCTACGAGCGCTTGGGAATTCCTGAGGCGGAGCGTAAATACTTAGCGGGTGTCACCGCGCAATACGAATCCGAAGTCGTCTTCCATCGCAACCGCGAGGACCTCGAGCGTCTCGGTGTCCTCTTTTGTGACATGGACACCGCGGTTCGCGAGTACCCCGATCTGGTGCGCAAGTATTTCGGCACGGTCATCCCGCCCAACGACAACAAGTTCGCGGCACTCAATTCGGCGGTCTGGAGCGGTGGTTCGTTCATCTACGTTCCGCCGGGTGTCAATGTCGACCAGCCCCTGCAGGCGTATTTTCGCATTAACACCGAGAACATGGGCCAATTCGAGCGGACCCTGATCATCGCCGATGAGGGGTCCCAGGTCCATTACGTCGAAGGGTGTTCGGCGCCGGTGTACTCCACCGACTCATTGCACTCGGCGGTGGTCGAACTCGTCGCGCTCAAGGGTTCGCGTATCACCTATACCACGATCCAGAACTGGTCGAACAACGTCTACAACCTGGTGACGAAGCGCGCACGCGCGGAAGAAGAGGCGCACGTCGAATGGATTGACGGCAACATCGGCTCACGCTTGACGATGAAGTACCCGAGTGTCTACTTGATGGGCCCTAAGGCGTCGGGCGAGGTTCTGTCGGTCGCCTACGCCGGCCCGGGTCAGATCCAAGACGCCGGCGCCAAAATGGTGCACTGCGCTCGCGAGACCACTTCGACGATCATTTCCAAGTCCATTTCCAAGGACGGCGGTCAAACGACCTATCGCGGTCTGGTGAAAGTGGAGGAGGGCGCCACCGGCGCCAAGGCCTTCGTGCGCTGCGACGCCCTGTTGCTCGACGAGCAGTCGATTTCGGAGACGAAGCCCTATATGGAGGTGGGCGAACAGGACGCGTCGATCGGACACGAGGCCACCGTGTCGAAGATCGGCGACGACCAGTTGTTCTACCTGATGAGTCGAGGCCTGACCGAGACCCAGGCGATGGGAATGATCGTCAACGGCTTCATCGAACCGGTGACCCGGACCCTCCCGATGGAATACGCCGTGGAGTGGTCGCGCCTCATCGAATTACAAATGGAAGGTTCCATCGGTTAGGTGGCGTGGTACCACCGCTAGTCCACACCGCCGCGGGCGTGACACAATGGAGGCCACATGGGGATGCGCGAAGAATGCAAACACTTCCAGAGTCGCACGTACAACTCTGGCGAGGTGGCTCGATTCTGCGTGTTGGGTAACGCCCCGGACCAACCCTGGAGTTGTCCCGAGAACTGCCTCACCTACGAACGCAGATTCGCCGACGTGGGCTGGGCCCACGGGACCCTGGCGCGTCGACCCAACGTGGAGGAACCGCCCGACACTACCGTGCCCCTGGAGGATCGGCGCGACATCCTCAACGCCGCCAGTGACATCATCGACGCGGTGGCGCCCGAACTCTTCGAAGAGCGACGCCGAATGCTTGACGAAGGCGAAGCGAAGCGGCGGCGCGGCTGGAAATTCTGGCAGCGGTAATCCCCTCGGTCGTCGCCCGAGAAATGGGACGCGACCGGTAGACTTTCCAAGCCCTCGCTTATGACCACCTTCACCGAATCAGCCCTCACTTTTCTCGACGCGCGACGCGACGCACCGAGTCGCGCCCAAGCCTGGGACGCGTTTTCCACCCTGGGGCTCCCCACGACGGTGGACGAAGTCTGGCGCTACGCCCCCTTGAAGGAACTCAATCTCGAGGAGTTCCCCCTGGCACCCCGGGGTGAACTCCCAATCTTTTCACCATTCGCCACCGCCCTGGCCTCCCGGGCTGGACTGGTCCTGCACGTGGTGGACGGGTTCTTGCGCGGCGTCCGTGGCGCCATCGACGGGGTTCGCGTCGAGGCCACTGAGGCGCACTGGTCGCCGCGGTACGAGTCCGACGCTTTCGCGCAACTCAATTGCGCCCTCACCCCCGCCACCATCTCCGTGTCGGTGGCCGACGGTGTACACGCGGCCCCTCCCATCGTGATCGTGAACACTACGACCACGGGGGCGTCGTTTCCCCAAACCCTCATCACCCTGGGACGGTCGTCGCAGGCTTCGGTGGTGGAGTACCTCGAAGGAGGAATGGCGGCCCTGGTGGTACCACTGACTGAATACGTCATCGGCGACGACGCCTCGCTGACGATGAGTACCTACCAGCGTCTGGATGCGACGGCGTGGCACATCGCACGATCCACGGGCCGCCTCGGCCGCGACGCGCGACTGAGTCAAGCGGTCATCAGTATCGGGGCCCACTACAACCGATCCCGTAACGACGCTGAATTCCTGGGCACGGGGGGCGAGAACGAACTGCGAACCACGTTCTTGGGATCTCACGATCAGGTGCATGATTTTCGCACCCGTCAATATCACGTGGCCCCTCGCACGCGTTCGACGCTCCTGTCCAAGGGCGCGGTGGCGGACCGCTCTCGTTCGGTCTACACCGGACTCATCGAAATCGAGAAGGGCGCCAAGCGCACCGACGCTCGTCAGACGAATCACAACTTGCTCCTTTCCCCGCACGCCCACGCCGATTCGGTTCCCAACCTCGACATTCGCGAGAATGACGTGATGTGCGCCCACGCGTCGAGCGTGGGTCCCCTGGATGAACTGCAGCGGTGGTACTTGGAGTCGCGCGGCGTGTCGCGTCCCGACGCCGAGCGGCTCATGATCCAAGGATTCTTCTACGAGATGCTGGCGACGTTGCCACGTAATCTCGCCGACGTGGTGGAAGCGGACCTCAGCGCCACGCTGGGTCAGGTGGAGATTGTGACCCCGTGACCACCGTCGATATTGGTACCCTCCAGGACTACGTGCACGGTGCGGCCGTCCAGGTTCGTCGAGGCGATCGCGTCCTGGTCGTGGTGCGCATCGATCAGGACGTGTACGTGCTCGACGATCGCTGCAGCCACGAGGATTTCTCGCTCGCCGAGGGCGAGGTGGACGTGACGACCTGCGAGATTGAGTGCGCGCGCCACGGGGCGATGTTTCAGCTCAAAGACGGTCAGCCGGCGTCGTTTCCGGCGACGCGCCCGGTGACGCACTACGACGTCGTGGTCGAAGGCGGTCGACTTCAGGTGGTGGTGAGTTGAGCACGTTGAACATTGCGGGACTTCGAGTCGAGGTGGCTGGTAAGGAGGTCCTGAAGGGATTCGATCTGACCATGGCGTCGGGCGAAGTGCACGTCATCATGGGGCCCAACGGGTCGGGTAAGTCGACGCTGGCCCACGCCATCGCCGGTCACCCGGGCTATCGGGTGCTGGCCGGTTCGGTGACCATCGACGGCGTCGAGTTACTTGATCTCTCGCCGACCGAGCGCACCCGCCACGGATTGTTCCTCGCGCTACAGCACCCGATGGAGGTTCCCGGCGTACGACCGCGGGACCTACTCGTCGCGGCGGGGGCGTCGCCCGAGGGTTTGACCGAGCGAATGACGCTCGAGGCCCAACGCGTCGAACTGCGCCCCGAGGTCCTCGAACGCTTCGTCAATGTGGACCTCTCGGGCGGTGAGCGCAAGCGCGCCGAGATGGTGCAGTTGGCGATCTTGCAACCCAAATTCGCGATGCTCGACGAAATCGACTCGGGACTCGACGTCGACGCACTGGGAGCGGTGGCCCGTCGACTTCGAGAGGCGACGGCCCAGTGGAATTGCGGTGTGCTGGCGATCACGCATTTTCGCCGCTTGTTGAACGAATTGATCCCCACGAAAATCCACGTGGTCAGCGAGGGTCGTGTCGTGGCCACGGGGGGTCCGGAATTGGCGGAAGTACTCGAAAAGGATGGGTACGAACCTTTTCGAGGCGCAACGACGTAACGCTAATTCTTAGCATCGACTGCTAGCGTCACCCGTTACCCTCAGGAACTTCTAGTGTCACGGGGTTGCCGCCGAGAAGATGAGCGCAGGCCGGCCGGTCGAGCGAACTCGTCTCGACCGGCGGCCCTCGGTAACGAAGTTGACGAAAAGATGGCGTGGCGCGTTCGAGCCGTAGGGCCAGAGTTCGTCGCACGGTTCGTCGCACGGTTCGGCGTCGCGGGCGTGGCGGGCGTCGGTGGCGCTACGCCGGCGGCGGATGGTGGTCGTCATCGCCCGCGTGCTGGGAGCAAGTGACGTCGACGCCTACTGGCGATTCAGCCACGTCAAGAAGGTCAATAACGCCGCCGAGGTCAAACGGGTGGGTAATCAGCCCTTTAACATCCTCGAGATCGGCTCGGACTCTCGCGGGTCTCACTGGTTTCGTCGCTCGACGAACTGGCGCGTCCACCGGCGCCGTGTCAGGCCAGCGCAGTGACGTCGTCAAGATCATGCGCGTCAATCCGGCCAAGGGTACTGTGACGGTTCTCACCTGTGCGCGCGACACCGTGGTCACTCCGTTGGCCCATCAATCGATCTACCGTAAGTGCAACCGACTCAACGTCAATTTCCAAAATGGTGCGACGCACTTGACCTGGACGATCACGGCAAACGTCGGTATTCCCATCGCCCAGACCATTGTGGTGAGCTTGGCGGGCATCATCAACGCGGCGGACGCGATCGGGGTGGCGAACGTGTCGTTCCCCTACCCCGCGAAGGACGCGTTCTCGGGCCCGAACTTCACGCACGAGCGTTGCGAGAACATCACGAACTTCCAGGCGCGGGCCGAGGTGCGTCGCCGGGACTATCAAGGGTTTCACAACGGGGCGTGGAACACCGACGTCACGAGTGACTACGGACGGAAATGCCCACAAAATGAGCTGACAAAGGCCGTGATCGCCAAGGCCAAGGGGCTCTACGGCCCACTGACCATCAACCTCTTCATGTCGAAGGCACCCTCGGGGATCGCCCTCGACAGTAATTTCTCCGTCACCGAGTTGGTGGGTCTGGTGGTCAAGTTCCACCCTCTCGACCCCTCGGATATGCTCACCTCCACGTTGCCCACCACGTCGGGCAGTCTCGGCACTCGGGGTAACGTCTTGTTCGTCGAAGAACCCGCCATGGAGTTCACCCTGGAGTAGGTCGTTAGACCTCAGCTCCTCTAGCCCCCCAATCCGACGGCCATCGATTCGACTGGCGACACGCCCAGTTGGAGCCCGACGGCCACGACGGCCACTTCGTCGGTGATCATCCCCCGCGCGGGTGCGAAGTATTTGGTGAACCTGGCCGCCGCCGCGCGCACGGCGCCGAGCGCCACGTCGACCTTGCCCGGGGGCGATCAGTTTTTCGACCCCTACCCGTACTAGACGCCGGACGTGTCCCCTACGACGGGGATTTCGTCGAGTGCCTGGGTCAGGGTATTCCAGGCCAGGGTCGCGCACTTGATACGCACGGGGAATTTGACGACGCCCGCTAGCGCGGCGAGTTCGCCCAGTCGTCGCACGTCGGCCTCGACGGAAGAGCCCGGCCCCTCGTCGAGTCGCTCCTCGTGCGCGGTCATGAGGTGCTTGAAGGTGGCGATAGTCCCACGAACTTCTTCCAGGGACCTACCCTTGACGGCCGCGCTCATCAGTGAGGAGGAGGACTGCGAGATCGAACAACCGTGTCCGGTCAACTTGATGTCGCTGAGCACGCCGTTCTCCACTTGGGCGTATACCGTAATCTCGTCGCCGCAGAGGGGGTTAAAACCCTCGACCCGCACTGCCGGGGGTGGGAGTTCTCCGCGGTTGCGCGGCGAACGATAGTGGTCGAGAATGATCTCACGGTAGAGCTCGTCGAGGCCGGGCACGGTCAGCCGAACATCTTCACGGCGTGGCCCAGCGCTTCGAGGAGGACGTCGGTGTCTTCGACCAACGAGTAAGGACCAAACGATGCCCGGGCCGTGGCCGCGAGACCGAAGCGCTTCATGAGTGGTTTGGCGCAGTGGTGACCCGGGCGCACGCAGACCCCGAACTGGTCGAGTACCTGGGCGACGTCGTGGGGGTGCACACCCTCGACGTCCAGGCTGATCACCCCACCGCGCTCGAGAGTGTCGCCGGGACCAATAATTCTCACGCGACCCTCGAATTCGAGCGCCAGGCGGGTGAGAGCGTCACCCGTCAGCTCCTTCTCGTAGGCGGCGACGTTCGCCATTCCGAGGCCCTCGAGGTATTTGAGAGCCGCCGAGAATCCCGCCGTCTGGGCGATGGGTGGCGTCCCCGCTTCGAAACGCGAGGGACCCTTCGCCGGCGTGAAGCCGTCGAGGCTCACGTCGAGAATCATTCCCCCGCCCCCCATGAAGGGGGGCATGGCATCGAGGATGGCCTCGCGCGCCCAAAGGACACCCAGTCCCGTGGGGCCGAGCATCTTGTGGGCGGAGAACGCCAAGAAGTCGATGTCGAGTCCGACGAGGTCGGTCGAGGAGTGCGCGACCGACTGTGCGCCGTCCACGGCGATGAGGGCGCCGTGGCGGTGGGCTACGTCGGCGAGTTGTCGCACGGGGGCGATGGTGCCGAGCACGTTGGACATGCCCGTCACCGACACCAACTTGACGTCACGCATCAACTCGTCGATCTCGCTCAGGTCCAGCCGAAAGTCGTCACCGACCGGGATGAACCGCACCTCGATGCCCTGCGTGTCGCGTAACTGGAACCACGGCACGATATTGGCGTGGTGCTCCATCTCGGTGAGAAGGACCACGTCGCCGGGATTAAGAAAGGTCGCACCCCACGACCGAGCGATCAGATTGAAGGATTCGGTGGTGTTCTTCGTGAAGACGATCTCGCTGGATCCGCCCGGCGCGTTCAAGAAACGCGCGACCGCGTCGCGAGCCCCTTCGTAGATCGTGGTGGCTTCGTTGGCGGTCTGGTAGACGCCGCGGTGGACGTTGGCGTGGTAATTCTCGTAGTAGCGGTCCATGGCTTCGATGACCGTACGCGGCGTGAGCGAGGACGCGGCCGAATCGAGGTAGGTGATGGTGCGACCGTTGATGACCCTGCGCGTGAGAGGGACGTCGGTGCGCACCCCGCGGGGGTCGAAGGCCGTCACCGGATCACCGGAGGTCGCAACTCGTCGTACCCGCGTTCCTCGATCGACTGGGCGAGGGTGGCGTCACCCGAACTCTCGATACGTCCGTCAATGAGCACGTGGACCTGGTCGGGCTTGATCTCTTCGAGCAACTTGACGTAGTGCGTCACGACCAGAACGCCCATGTCGGCGTGTTCGTCGCGCACGGTGCGCACGCCGCGAGCCACGATGCGCAGCGCGTCGATGTCGAGGCCCGAGTCCGTCTCGTCCAGGAGGGCGAGTGCCGGTTCGAGAAGGGCCATTTGCAGCACCTCGTTGCGCTTACGCTCGCCTCCGGAGAATCCGTCATTCAAGTGGCGCTCGGCGAAGGCCGGATCCATTCCCAGACGCTCCATCCATTCCATGAGGTCCAGGCGCACTTCGAGGACGCTGAGCTCCTCGAGTCCCTTGCGTGCGGCTATGGCTTGGCGTAGGAATTGCACCACCGAGACGCCCGGGATGGCTTCAGGGTACTGAAACGCGAGGAAAATACCGGCCCGCGCACGTTCATCGGGCGTCCAATTGGCGATGTCCTCGCCGTGGAAATGGATGCTACCCCCGGTGACCACGTAACCGGGATGGCCCATTATGACGTTGGCGAGGGTGGATTTCCCCGCGCCGTTGGGTCCCATCAGTGCGTGGACCTCACCCGCGTTGATCGTCAGATTGACGCCACGCAAAATCGACGCCCCGTCGGCGTGCACCTGGAGATCGCGGAGTTCGAGGAGGGACGACGTCACGGGGGACAGCCTACCGGGGCCCCCAGCGCGTCGATCTCGTCGCGCCTCACCAGCCTCGCGTGACCCACTCATCGAGGTGGGGCCGCTCACGGCCGACGGTGGTGGCGGCGCCGTGGCCGGGCCAGAGCAGCGTCTCGTCGTCGAAACGATGAAAGATGACCTCGTCGATCGAAGTGATGATGCGAGAGAAATCACCCCCGTCGAAGGTGGTCGCCCCTGGTCCCCCAGGAAACAGCGTGTCGCCCGTGAAAAGTAGGGGTGTGTCGACCAGGGAGAAACACGCCGAGCCCGGGGTGTGGCCGGGAGTGTGCAGGCTGCGTAGACGAAGGTCACCCACGCGATGCTCCGCGTCGTCCTCGAGGAGGTGATCGTAACTCGGGAGGAGGTCGGCGTCCTCGGCCCGGACCCACACGTCCATGCCGGCGTCGCGTACCGCCGGGACCGCACCAATGTGATCCCAGTGGCCGTGGGTCTCGAGGACCGAAGTGACACCCAACGACGTCGCCACCGTGAGGAGTCGCTCGTGTTCGTTGGCCGCGTCGATAAGCGCCGCCACGCCGGTGCGTCGGCAGCGCACTACGTAGACATTGTTGTCGAGCGGACCCACGACGAATCGGTGCACCTCGGCCGCGGCGTCGGACCACACCAGCGCGACGTTCTCCATAGGGGGAGTCTGCCAGACCACGACGCCGTCGTGGCACGACTTACGATGGTAGAACTCATGATCGAACACGAACAACTCACCAGTGGTACGTCCGTGTTGGATCTTCGAGTGGCGCGCTCCGAGACCCGACCCCTCGCCAATCACGTGCTCATCCTCGTCCACGGCCTCCCGCGGGCCATGGGAATGGGGCGTCAGGCGGCGGGCTTACTCCCCGAACTCGCCGAACACCTCTCGAACGAGTCGGGATGGTTGGTCGCCACCGGCACCCTCTCGGGAGTTGGCTCGAGTACGGGAACCTTCTCAGCGACACAGTGGAAGTCGGATTTGCAGGTGATCATTGAGCGAGTCGCGCAGGGCGAGCCCCGCATCTCGCTGGCCGGTTTTGGATTCGGCGGAGCACTCGCGCTACACGTCGCGGCGCACGATGAGCGGATTCGTGGCGTGGCGACGTTCGCGTCGCCGGCCAACCTCTCGGCGTGGTGCGGTGACGCCGAGAGCTTCCATCGCTCCGTTCAGGTGGCTGGAGTGGTGGGCGAGGCCGAGGACCTGCTCGCCCCCGAACTACTGCGCGCCGACGCCGTGGCGATCGATCCCGTGGGGTCAATCGCCATGATCCCTCCCCGTCGACTCCTCATTGGCCACGGTTCGGACGACATGGAGATTCCCGTGGGCGACGCGCGGCTCCTCGTGACGGGGGCCGATGGTCGCGCCGAACTACGCATCATTCAAGGAGCGGGTCACCAATTACGCGCCGATCCTCGTATGGTCGCCACCTTGCTGGGTTGGCTTGATCGACATCGTTAGGCCCGCGCGACGTCTAGGGCGGTACGCAGGGCCCGCGCCGCTTCTTCCGGTGCGGGCGAGTGGGTGAGGAATCGCACGACGACGAAGTGTCGCAGTCCCCGGGCGACGAGGTCAGCGACGTTCTCATCGTTGACACCTCCCGTCACGAAGACCGGAACGGCGCTGCGTGCTTGGGCGCGTACGGCGTAGTCCACCCCGGTGGGGGGTCGGCCCTCCTTGGTGGGAGTCTCCACCACGGGCCCCGCGGAGAGGTACGTGACGGGTTGGGCTAGGCCGGCGTCGAATTCGTCGTCGGTGTGAGTGGACAGCCCGACAAGAGCGTCGGGGCCGAGCAGTTCGCGGCACCGCCGCACGGGAACGTCATCTTGGCCTACGTGGACGCCGTCGGCGCCGACGGACAGCGCCAGTTCGGGCGAATCATTCATGATGAAGGGCACGCCGAAGTCCCGGCAGATGGGCACCATGATGCGCGCCTGGTCCCGGCGAGCCTCGTCGGGCAGGTATTTCTCGCGTAACTGCACCACGTCGACGCCTCCGCGTAACACCGCGGGTAAGAAGCTCGCCATGTCGTCGCGTTGGCCGACGCAGAGATAGAGCGACCGGGTCGCGAGATCGAACACGGTACCCACCATAGGTTCCTCGGGGACCCGAGCCGAGTGCCGGTGGGGCAGAATGGGGGGATGCAGATTCCCGCCAAGGCCGAGTACGCGATTCGAGCCCTCTTGACCCTGGCGGCGAGCACGACGTCGCTGAGCGCCGAGCACCTCGCCCAGGAGCAAGAACTGCCGTCCAAGTTCTTAGGGGCCATCATGTCTGATTTGCGGCGCGGAGGACTCGTCACCTCCCAGCGAGGGCCCGAGGGTGGGTTTCGCCTCGCCCGTAACGCCGACGAGATCATGATCGCCGACATCTTGCGCGTGGTGTCAGGACCCATGGCCGGCGTTCGGGGGATGCGACCCGAGACCCTCGTCTACGAGGGCGAGGCGACGCACCTGCGCGACGTGTGGGTCGCGGTCCGAGCCGCGCTGCGCGAAGTGCTCGAACACGTGACCCTGGGACAAGTACTGCGTGGCGACTTACCCTCCTCGGTGACTCGTTTCACGAATGATCCCGACGCGTGGATCACGCGCCACCCGTGACGCGTATCCACACTGATGGTTCGTGCCGCGGGAATCCTGGTCCCGGGGGCTGGGCGTGGGCCGCGGGTACCGAGGAGTTCGCCAGCGGTGCCGCCGCCCACACCACGAATCAACGCATGGAAGTCCTCGCGGTGATCGAAGCACTGCGCGCCCACCCCGGGGGATCGCTCGAGATCGTCAGCGATTCCACCTACGTCGTGAAATGTTTTCACGATAAGTGGCACGTCGGATGGTTACGTCGGGGCTGGAAGAACTCCCAGGGCCAGCCCGTGGCCAATCGCGACCTGTGGGAGGAACTGATTCCCCTGGTGGTCGCCAGCCCTCGCGACATCGCCTTCACGTGGGTCAAGGGCCATTCGGGTGACCCCATGAACGATTTTGTCGACGCCCTCGCGACCGATGCGGCGGATCGACAGCGCGGTCGATCGTCGCGCGACTAGCGACTCTCGTTACCCTCACGAAACATTAGGATTCGCAGGGGGCCAACTCAGACTCTTTGAAGGGAAACACCGTGGCGAACGATGTCCAGAAGTTCGATGTAGTTGTTATCGGAGGAGGACCCGGCGGTTACGCCGCCGCCCTGTACGGTGCGTCCGCGGGCCTCAACATCGCGCTCGTCGAGCGCGACAAGGTCGGGGGCACTTGCCTGCACCGTGGGTGCGTTCCGGCCAAGGAATTCCTCGAGACCGCGCACGTGCGTCGCACCCTCGAGCATTCCAGTGCCTTCGGCATCACGTCGACGGGAGTCGCGGTGGACTTCGCGGTTTCCCAGGCGCGTAAGAATGAGATCGTCGATCGGCTCTACAAGGGCCTGTCGGGACTGATCAAGGGTCGAAAGATTACGGTGTTCGAGGGGACGGGTCGTCTCGACGCCAACCTCACCGTCAACGTCGTCGACGGCGCCGACGCGGGTGTCGTGGCCCAAGGCACCAACGTCATCATCGCCGCGGGGTCGGTTCCGCGCACCCTGCCCGGATTCGACGTCGACGGCAAATTCGTCTACACCTCCGACGAGTTCCTCAACCTCACCAAGCTGCCAGTGACCGCCGCGGTCATCGGCGGGGGTGCGATCGGGTGTGAGTTCGCCTCGATGCTCGCCGACATGGGCACCAAGGTCACCATCCTCGAGGGATTACCTTCGATCCTCTCGGGCTGTGACAGCGAAGTCGCGTCCGTCGTCCAGCGCGCGTTTAAGAAGCGCGGCATCGAGATCCAGACGGCGGTCAAGATAACTGGTCACACGCCGGGCAAAAAGACGACGGCGGTGCACCTCGATGGGGCCCAGGACGTCAGCGTGGAGATGGTGGTGGTGTCGGTCGGTCGCAGTCCCCGCACCCAGGAGCTCCTGGGCGAGGGGACTGGCGTCGAGATCAACGATCGGGGCTTCGTCGTGGCCGACGGTTACATGCGCACCGCGAATCCCAACGTTTTCGCGGTCGGTGACGTTGTCGCCGGAACGCCCCAACTCGCTCACGTGGGCTTCGCCGAGGCCGTCGTGGCGATCAAGACGATCATCGGCGAAGCGACGGTCCCCGTCGACTACGACCGCGTGCCCTGGGCGATCTACTCCAACCCCGAAGTCGCCTTCTGCGGACTCACCGAAGCGACGGCCAAGGAGCGTGGGTACGACGTGGTCGTCAAGAAGGACCCCTTCGGAGGCAACAGCCGCGCGCAGATCATTGGCGAGACCGACGGCGTGGTCAAGATCATCGCCGAGAAGCGTGCCGATGGTACCGCCGGTCAGATTCTGGGCGTGCACATGGCCGGACCCTGGGTGACCGAGCAACTCGGCGCGGGCTACTACGCGGTGAATTGGGAGGCGACGGCGGAGGAGGCGGCCGCGCTGATCCAACCGCACCCGTCGTTGTCGGAGACCTTCGGTGAGACGTTGCTCGCCCTGGCGGGTCGAGGCATCCACCTTGGCTGACGTCACTCTACCGTCGCTCGGTGAGTCGGTCACCGAAGGGATCATCACGCAGTGGTTCAAGAAGGTGGGCGACGCGGTCGCCCGAGACGAGCCCCTCTTCGAAGTGTCGACCGACAAGGTCGACTCCGAAATGCCCTCACCCGCCGCGGGGGTCCTCACCCAGATCCTGGCGGAGGAGGGCGACACCGTCCAGACCGGAGCCCGAGTCGCGGTGATTGACGAGAATGGCGTGGCGTCGTCGGCCGCGCTCCCGAGTGGCGACGCAGCCCTCGCCCCGTCGCCCAGCACCGCCCCAGTGCCCGGTGCGTCGGCGAACCCTTCGTCATCCGGCGCGTCGAGTCCGTCCACCGAAGTTGTCACGGGAATGGTGGTCTCTCCCGTCGTACGCCGCATCTTGATGGACGGCGGCGTCGAACCATCAACTGTCGTCGGTTCCGGTACTGGAGGGGCGATCACTCGACGCGACGCCGAACGCGCGGTGGCCCAGGGGCCGACGCAAGAGATTGTCGTCGCCTTGACGAACGGTCGACGTCGGATGGGACAACACATGAGCGTCTCGATGTTGTCCGCACCCCACGGTTTCATCGCCGTCGAGGTGGATGCCAGCGTTTTCGATGACGTCGACGCCCAGGGTGGTGTGACGCACGACGGCTTCGCCATCACGCACGAGTCGGTGATCACCGTCGCTGCCGTTCGGGCACTCGCGGAGTTCGAATTCCTCAACGCGACCTTCGCCGACGACCAGTTGACCATCCATCGCACGATTAGCGTGGGCTTCACGCGCCACGTGCAGGACGACGGCATGCTGGTCCCGGTCGTGCACGCGGCGGCCGGTCTCACGCTGCGCGCCCTGGCCCGACGTACGGCGGAGCTCGACGAGCGCTTGGCGTCGCGCCAACTCAACGCCGACGATCTCATGGGCGGAACCTTCACCGTCGCCTCCGCAACGAGCGCACACACCCTCTGGACAGAACCCATCATCATCCAGCCCCAGGTTGCGGTGTTGAGTGTGGGCGCGGTGCGCCAGGTGCCCGTGGTCGTCGCGCGAGGAGGGGTGCCCACCTTGGAGGTCGGACGACGCGTCATTCTGGGACTGTCCTTCGACCATCGTGTCTGTGATGCGGTCGCCGCGGCGAACTACCTCGAACGAGTGGGCGAACTTCTCGTCGGGCTCGACATCGCCAGCGAACGATAATGCTGCGTCGCCGTCACCTGGGACGGGTGAGTTTCGCCGAGGCCGACGACCTGCAACGCGCCCTGTTCGAGGCGCGCGAGGATTACGTGTTGCTCTTCGAGCACCCGCCGACCTACACGCGGGGGATCCGCGCCCAGGAAGACCACTTCCTCGTCGCGGCGGAGTTTCTCGACGCCGACGTCGTCACCACCGATCGCGGTGGCGACGTGACCTACCACGCGCCCGGCCAGGCGGTGGGGTGGGCGATTGTCACCGTACCCGATGACCCGGCGTCGGGGCGACAGCACGTGACGCGACTCGAAGACGCCGTCATCGCGACGGTCACGGCCTTCGACCCTGAGGGTCGACTCGGTAGGATCGGACGGCTTGAGGGGTATCCCGGCGTCTGGGCGCGACTGGACACGCGTCCCCACAAGATCGCGGCGGTCGGCGTGCGCACGAAGCGCAATCGCCGGGGGGACCGCCGTACTCTCCACGGGGTGGCGCTGAACGTGGACATTGACCTCGCGGGTTTTCAGGTCATCATTCCCTGCGGCATTCCCGACAAACCAGTGGGGTCAATGGCGTCGCTCGGCCTCGACGTGGGCGAGGCCGAGGTCGAGGAGCGACTGGGTCAGGAACTGGCCCGGCGACTCGGAGCGCAAGAGCGCGTGGCGCGCGTCGACCGTAGTGCGGCCACGACGTCGGACGAACGGCCGCTACTACGGCGACTGCGCAAGGCGGGGGTCAACCCCGACGAGGGTCTGGCGATCACTACGCGCAAACCCGAGTGGTTACGCATCGAAGCCCACATGGGAACGCGCTACCAGTCCTTGCGCACCTTGACCGAGGACCTGCGCCTCGTCACCGTCTGCGAAGAGGCGGGCTGCCCCAATATCTTCGAGTGTTGGGACAGTGGCACCGCGACCTTCATGGTCAATGGCGAACGATGCACCCGCGCCTGCGGTTTCTGCCTCATCGACACCCGCAAGCCGCTCGTGCTGGACCCCACGGAGCCCGCTCGCGTCGCCGAGGCGGTGGTACGCCTGAAACTCCAGCACGCCGTGGTGACCTGCGTAGCGCGCGACGATCTCGCCGACGGTGGCGCGGGGGCCATCGCCGATACCATCCGGGCGATTCGTGAGCGGTCGCCCGAGACCAATATCGAGGTGTTGATTAGTGACCTCAAGGGTGATCGAGCGGCGCTGCAGTTAATCATTGACGCGCGCCCCGACGTGATGAACCACAATGTCGAAACCGTCGCGCGCCTTCAGCGCGCCGTGCGCCCGAGCGCCGCCTATCACCGATCGTTGACGGTATTGGCTCGCTCGGTGGCCGCGGGACTCACGACGAAGTCGGGGATGATGGTCGGACTAGGTGAGAGCGCCGACGAGATCGAGGAGGTTCTCGTCGACCTGGCGTCGGTGGGTGTCTCGATCGCCACCATTGGTCAATACTTGCGGCCGACCGCGAAGCACCTCCCGGTGGCGCGGTACTGGGAGCCCGCGGAGTTCGACGATTTGGCGGAACGTGGACGACGCGCGGGACTCGCGCACGTCCAGGCCTCGCCGTTGACGCGTTCGAGCTATCACGCGCGCGAGGCGTTGGGTAGTGCCACGCCTCTCGCCGTGCCCTCGCGGCGCTAAGTCCGCCCTCGACGGCGCGCCGGTCCCGTCACGGCCGCCCGTGGGGCCCCGCTGCGCGAGTGAGTCGTGCGAGCGCTGACCGTTTGTCGGGTAGTGACAGTCGCCTAGTGCGTCGCGACAGCCAATGAAGCCCCTCGACGACCGAACTCGCGGTGAGTACCGTCGTAGGAGCGACGCCGCACGGCACTCGGTCGACCCGAACTATCAGTGACTCGTCAGGCAGGGACCGGAGACCCGGATGGTCGGTGAGGTGAAGGATCATTGGTTGGGTGGCGGTGTTCCTCGATTGGTGCTCGCGACGGCCGATGTTCACGACGTGATCTTCCGCCTTGGTTGTGCGGGCCTCACTCGGTCCGAGCGTCTCGTGGAAATTGACCGACGTCGCACCATTTGACTCTGGTCGTGAGCGCTGTCGCGCCCTTGCTCACGCGGCGCGGCGGACCCGTCGGCCACACCTCGGCCGTGTCGGGTAAGTTAAGCGGGGAGCGAGTGACGTGGCCGTGACCACGATTGTTCGCCGGGACCCCGCCACGGGGTCCCCTAGAGCGAGACCGGAATCGAACGAGTGGAGGAAAAATGATTGGTGATAAGGAAGTTCACTTCGCGGGTAAGGCAACGGATCTACACGCACTGCAGGCGCACATCGAGAAGTACTTGAGTGATGACGGATTCACCACGCAGGCGTCGCCCACGAGCGATCAGGGAGTCGTCATTCAGGCGAGAAAGGGTGGCTGGTTGCGCGACATCGTGGCGGCCGACCGCGCCCTCACCATTACGATCACCGGCGGGTCTAATGATTTCACGGTGCGCGTCGGGATTGGCAAGTGGCTCGAGCACCTCGGGGT
>JAJZEN010000073.1 GCA_021828545.1 Actinomycetes bacterium | reverse complement strand
GCGCGTGAAGCAGTGGGCCGACGCCGTGCGTTGAGGGGTCCGCCGGCGCCCCAGCGCGGTCGCGACGCCTCGGCCGGTCGCCGTCGATCGCGCTCGCGACACGTGGGCGAAGAGCTCTCGCGGGTCACTCGGGACGGCCCCGTCGGGACCAGGGCGTCACGCTCCCTAAACTGGGCCGATGCCTCGCCCCTTTGACGTGACCGCCGTAGAGAAGAAATGGCAAGCCCGTTGGTTCGACGAGGGCACCTACGAGGTCGACAACGACGATGCGCGTGAGCACTTCTACGCGTTGTGCATGTACCCCTACCCCTCGGGATCGGCGCACCAGGGCCACATCCGCAACTACACCTTCGGCGACCTGGTGGTGCGCTACCAGACCATGCGCGGCAAGGCCGTGCTCTCGCCCTTCGGCTTCGACTCCTTCGGTCTGCCCGCGGAGAACGCCGCCATCAAGGCCGGTAGCCACCCGCGCGTCTTCACCGAGGCGCGCATGGCCGAGCTCAAGTCCTCGGTGCTGCGCCTGGGCGCCGTCTTCGACTGGCGGCGCGAGGTCTACTCCCACGACCCGAAGTACATGAAGTGGGCCCAGGCGATCTTCCTGGCCTTCTTCGAGGCGGGTCTGGCGTACCGGGCCGAGGCGCCGGTGAACTGGTGTCCCGGGTGCGCGACGGTGCTCGCCAACGAACAGGTGCTCGCTGACGGGACTTGCGAGCGCTCGGGCGACCTGGTGCAGCGCCGGAACCTCGAGCAGTGGTTCTTCAAGATCACCGACTACGCCGAGGAGTTGCTCCACGACGTCGACGCGCTCGAGTGGCCCGAGCGCGTCAAGACCATGCAGCGCAATTGGATCGGTCGCAGTGAGGGCGTCGAGTTCGACCTGCCCCTCGAGGTGGACCGCGGTCGGGCGCTGCGCGTCTTCACCACCCGGCCCGACACCGGGTTCGGCGTCACCTACGCCGTCGTGGCCCCCGAGCACCCGATGCTCGACGTCCTGGTGACCGACGACGAGCGCGCGGCCGTGACGCGACTGGTCGAACGAGCGACCCAGACGAGCGAACTCGAGCGCACGGCGTCCTCGGACGCGGGGTCGGGACTCGAGAAGCGCGGCGCCTTCACCGGGAGCTTCGTCGTCAATCCCTTCACTCAGGAATCGGTGCCGGTGTACGTGGCCGACTACGTGCTGGGTAACTACGGCACCGGGGCCATCATGGCCGTGCCGGCCGAGGACGAGCGCGACTTCGCCTTCGCCAAGGCGCACGGACTCAAGATCGTGCGCACCATCGAGCCCCCCGAGGGTTTCACCGAGGGTGCCTACTCGGGCGAGGGCGCGCACATCAACTCAGGGTTCTTAAACGGTCTCGACGTCGCGAGCGCCAAGGCCGCCGCGACGACGTTCCTCGAGGAGCACGCGAACGGCGTCACCAAGGTCAACTACCGACTGCGCGATTGGTTGGTGTCGCGCCAGCGGTTCTGGGGCTGTCCGATCCCTATCGTGTACTGCGACGTTCACGGCATCGTGCCGGTACCGGTCGAGCAGTTGCCCGTCGTCGCGCCCGACGACGTGGTCATGGACAAGTCCGGTCAGTCGCCCCTGGCCACCCACGAGGGATTTCGCAACACCACCTGTCCGGTCTGCGGGGAGCCCGCGCGGCGCGAGACCGACACGATGGACACCTTCACCGACTCCTCGTGGTACTTCCTGCGCTACGCCGACCCCTTCAGCGAGGACAAGGCCTTCGACCCCGTCCAGGCGGCCAAGTGGATGCCGGTGGACCAGTACATTGGCGGCATCGAGCACGCCATATTGCACTTGCTCTACGCGCGCTTCTACGTCAAGGCCCTCATCGACATCGGGTGGGCGCCGGGCCTCGAGCGCGAACCATTCCGGCGCCTCTTCACCCAGGGGATGATCCGCCTCGACGGCTCCAAGATGTCCAAGTCCAAGGGCAACCTGGTGGCGCCCGAGGGCTACTTCGACACCGTGGGGGCCGACGCGCTACGGCTCTTTCACCTCTTCGTCGGTCCGCCGGCCGACGACGTGGACTGGACGAACCAGACCGACGAGGTCATCGACGGCTGCGCGCGCTTCCTCGACCGGGTCTATCGCCTGAGTCACTACGACGAGTGCTTCTTTCACGACCAGAAGAACGCCGAGGACGACGAAGTGCTCCGCGAGGTGCACCGCACCATCCTCAAGGTCACCGAGGGTCTGGAGCGCTGGAGCTACAACACCGCGGTGGCGGCGCTGATGGAGTTGCTCAACACCTTGTCCAAGTGGGCGCGTCGCCCCGAGGGCGCGCACCGCGCGACGCTCGACGACTCCCTCGACCTCTTGTTACGCCTGCTCGCGCCCATGGCGCCGCACCTGACGGCCGAGATGTGGGAGGAGCGTCACCCGGGCGAGCGTGGCGTGCACGCGAGCGCGTGGCCCGAGGCGGACCCGGCGATGGTGACCCGGGCGAGCGTGGTCATGGTCGTGCAGATCGACGCCAAAGTGCGCGCTCGACTCGACGTGCCCCCCGAGATCAGCGAGGCCGACGCGACGAGGGTCGCGCTCGCCGCTCCCGAGATCGTCGCGACCCTCGGGGGCGCGACGCCCCAGCGCGTCGTGGCGCGCCCCCCCCGCCTCGTGAACATCATTCCGTGACGACGCAGCGCTCGTCGGTGAGCGTCGAGGCACCTCGCTTCGACCGACCCGAGGTCGAGGTGCGCGCGTCGGCCAAACGAAAGAAGACCGGCACGGCGCACTGGTCGGGGAGTCGCATCGTGGTGCAGATCCCGGCGCGACTGCGCGGCAAGGAACGCAGCCGCTTCGTCGACGAACTCGTCGAACGCCTCCTGGTCCAGCGTCCCCAGAACGCCGCGGGGGACGCGTCCTTGGAGGAGCGCGCCGGCGTGCTCGCCGAGTTGTACCTCGGGGGGGTACGTCCCGCCTCGGTGCGCTGGGTCGCCAATCAGCGCCGTCGTTGGGCGTCGTGCTCGCCGGCGTCGCGCGAGATCCGCGTCTCGAGCCGTTTGCGACAGTGTCCCGAGTGGGTCATCGACGCGGTGCTGGTGCACGAACTCGCCCACCTCCTGGAGGCGGACCATTCACCCGCGTTCTACGATCTCGCCAATCGTCACCCGCGCCAACACGAGTGTGAGATGTTCCTCGACGGCTTCGCGCTCGGTCTCGGGTTGCGCATCGAGGACACCGACGTCGACGTCGAACCCGACGCGCCGAGTGACCCGGTGTCGTCTGAGCCGGTGTCGTCGCCGGACGACGTCGCGCGCTAGTTCTCGCCGCGCAGGAACCGTTCGAGTTCCGCCGCTAATTCGTCGCCGCTGGGGACGTCGTCGCCCAGCGAGGTACCCTCGTTCTCGTCGGCGACGTCCTCGAGTTGTTCGACCATGGAGGAGTGCTCGGGGTTATTGGTCACCAGGTCGTCGACGCGCGTGCGCGCCTCGTCGGCCGACGCGCGCAGGGAACTCGCATCGAGCGTGAGACCCGCGATGCGCGCGAGACCCTCGATCAGGGAGGCCGCGGCCTGCGGGTAGGGCATGGAGGCGACGTAGTGCGGCACTCGCGCCCAGAGCGTCACGACGTCGACGTCCACGTCGGCGAAACCGAGCTCGAGGGCCGAGGAGATGCCGGCGGGGACGTCGAGCTCCCCGGCCACGGTACCCACCAGCGGCAGAAGATTCGCGCTGGCCTCGGGGGCGGTGCCGATCACGCGCACCGGTCGTGTGTGGGGGGTGGGTGCGGGGAAGGAACCCAGTCCCACGACGAGTCGTACGTCGAAACGTGACGCCGCGTCGGTCACCGCTTCGACGAAATCGCTCCAGTGGAAGTCGGGCTCGGGACCGACCAGAAAGATCATGTCGGCGCCGTCGCCGTCGCGGCCGAAACGCAGTTGGATCTCGGGCCACGTGAGCTCGGTCGTGACGCCGTCGACGATCCGGGCCATTGGACGGCGCGCGCGCTGGTCGATGAAGTACTCGGTGTCAAAGGTCGCGAGTGTCTCGGTGGGAATCGTCGTCAGGAGGGTCGACATCGCGGTGCTCGCGCCGAGTCCCGCGTCGATCCACCCCTCGAGTGCGTAGACCAGTACGGGCTCGTTGAGCTCGGGGTCGGCCAAGAAGATGATGCGTTCGTAGTTGTCGTCGTCCATCAGTTCTCCTGGCGCGTCGGCGCCGCGTCCTCCTCCGTCGCGACGACGAGCGGGGGGGCGGGGTGCGTGACGTACTTCATAGGTACTCAGGCTAACAGCGGCTCGGGGGGCCTCGGATGAGCGAATTAGGCTACAACGCGTGTCGTCGCTTTCCACACCTCGGGCGTGACGTCGTGAGACGCTTCGTTCCCGCGGGTCCCGTGAGCCTATGGCTGGGCGACGCGCACTACGACGTGACGCGACGCGCCCTGGTGATGGGCATCTTGAATCGTACGCGCGACTCCTTCTACTCTCCCGCGGCGACGTTCGACATCGATGGTTTCTTGTCGCGGGCCCAACAACTCGTCGCCCAGGGCGCCGACCTGCTCGACGTCGGGGGGGTGAAGGCCGGTCCGGGGCAGGAGGTGAGCGAGGACGAGGAACTCGAGCGCGTGGTGCCGGCCATTGAATTGCTGCGACAACGATTCGACGTGCCGGTCAGTGTCGACACCTGGCGCGCCGGTGTCGCGGCGGCGAGCTTCGCCGCGGGCGCGTGCGTGGGTAATGACATCAGCGGCTTCGCGGACCCCGACTACTTGAGGGTCGCCGCCGCGGCGGGGGCCAGCGTGGTGGCGACGCACATCAGATTGCGCCCGCGGGTGGCGGACCCGAGTCCGCACTACGACGACGTCACCCAGACGGTGATCGAGTACTTGAGTCAACGGCGACACCGGGCGATCGACGCGGGCATCGCGCCCCAGCGCGTGATCCTCGACGCGGGACTCGACTTGGGCAAGACCGCGGGTCAGTCGCTACAGCTCCTGCGTGACAGTGATCGACTCGCCGCGCTGGGTCCACTACTGCTCTCGGCGTCGAACAAGACGTTCCTGGGCGTGCTGTTCGACCTCGACGTCTTGGAGCGTCGCGAGGCGTCGCTGTCGGCGACGGCGCTCGGCGTCGTGGCGGGGTGTCGGGTGCTGCGCGTGCACGACGTCCAAGGTACGGTGCGGGTGCGCGACGCGCTCGAACGCGTCATGGAGTTCGCCTGATGGTCGCGGTCACCGCGGTGGTGGGCGGCGACGCCACGATGGTCTACGACGCGCTGCACAACGTAGTGGCGACGGCGCTGGGGGACCTCGACCCGTCCTTCGCACTACAGGACTTCACGGTGAAGGACGTCACCACGGGCGCCGACTCGGTCATCTCGGCCGTCCTCGAGGCGCTCAACACGCCACCGTTCCTCGTGAGTCGTCGCGTGGTGGTACTACGCGACGCCCAGGCGCTGCTCGCCGACGAAGTGGCGGCGCTGCTGGCCTGGATGGCGGCGCCCGCGCCGGACATCGTGCTACTCGTGGCCGTCGTGGGCGCGAAGTCGCACAAACTCGTCAAGGCCGCCCAGGACGTGGTCGACGTGCACGTCGCCACCGGCGTGAAGAATCGCGTGGCCTTCGTGAACGACAAGATGGCCGAGTACCGCGTGAGCCTCGACGCCACCGCGGTCGCACGGGTGAGCGAGCGGGTGGGCGACGACGTGGCGCGCGTGGACTCCCTGGCGCGACTGCTCGCCTCGATCTACGGCTCGGCACCACTTAACGTCACCCACATCGAGCCCTACTTGGGCGACGCGGGCGCCCTGCCCGAATGGGACCTCACCGACGCCCTCGAGAGCGGCAACGCCAGCCGGGCCATCACCGTGGCACGACGGATGCTCGACTCGCGCGCGCGCGCGGGCGTGCAGATCATCTTCGTGCTCCAGCGCTACTACCTGCGGATGGCGCGTCTCGAGGGCGCCGGGGTGACCAGTCCCGAGGACGCCGCGCACTTGCTCGCCATGAACGCCTTCGGCGCGAAGAAACTCCTCGTGATGTCCTCGCGTATGGGAGCGGAGCGCATCACCGACGCGGTGCACCTCATCGCCCAGGCCGACGTCGACCTCAAGGGTGGGGTCA
>JAJZEN010000069.1 GCA_021828545.1 Actinomycetes bacterium | reverse complement strand
CCAATGGAGGAGATGAAGTTCGACCCGAGGGCCAGGGCGAAACTGCGATGGCGCAAGGGCGCAAATGATGCTGACGCCATTGCGCCAAGGTTACTTGAGGAAACGCCGCTATTCGCGGCGCCGGGGTCGCAACGCGAACCACCACACCGTCAAAATGGTCGCCAGCGCACCCAGGACTCTGAGCGTCGACTTCGCGTCCCTCGTCCGTCGTGGGGGTCCTTCATTCACCGCTCCATCGTACCGAGAACCGCGCCGCGGCAGATCGCCCCGGCGCGGTTCTCGTACGCAACGTTGAAGACTTAGGCGGCGGGTTGGCTCGCGGCCTCGATGTTGAGCTCGACAATGATCTTGTTGCTCACGACCACGGTGCCGTTCTCCAAGGTACCTTCGAAGTTGACGTTGAAGTCGCGTCGGTCGATCTCGGTGGTGGCCTCAAAACCGATCACGCGGCCCCCGGGCACCATCGAGACGCCCTCACCGTTGAACTCGAGGTCGAACGTCACCGACTTGGTGACACCACGAATAGTGAGGTCACCGACGAGTACGTAGTCATTGCCACCCTTTACGCTCAAGCTCGTCGACGTGAAGTTGAGCGTCGGGAAGTTTTCCTGGTCCAAAAAGTCGGCGCTCTTGAGGTGTCCGTCGCGCATGTCGTTGTCGGTCGTGATGCTTGCCGCCTGCGCCGTCGCGACGACCGACGACGTCTCGGGAGTTTCGCCAATCGTGATGGTGCCCTCAAAGTCGGCGAAGCGCCCGCGCACCTTGGACACGACCAAGTGGCGAGCGATGAAACTGAGCGTCGAGTGGACGGGGTCCACGGTGTATACGCCAGCGGCGGGGAAGTTACTCATTGTGATATCTCCTGAATAGGTACACGGAACTGTGTGTCACCAATTATACTTGCATATACAATATCTTGTCAAGTAATAATTGTATCTACAAATACTTGTTAGGATGTGGCCATGACAACCACGAATCAGACGTGTCCGTCGAGTGACGAAAGGGTAACCCTCTTCGCCCTCCTGCTCGACACGAATGCGCGTCTCTCGAGGAGTTTCGCCCTACGACTCGAAGAGAACTGCGCCATTCCCCTGGCCTGGTTCGACGTGCTGTTCCAATTACGACGCGAGCCCGAGGGGCGCCTGCGAATGAGTCAGATCGCCGAAGCCATCGTTCATTCCACCGGCGGCACCACCCGACTAATCGATCGACTCGAGGAGGCGGACTTGGTCGCGCGCATCCTTTGTCCATCGGATCGTCGAGCCGTTCACGTGGCGATCACCCCCGCGGGGAACGACAAACTCGACGAGGCGCTCGCGGTCCACATGACGTATCTCGAGGAGCACCTCTCGAGTCGGCTGAGTTGCGAGGAGCGTTCGACCCTCACGTCGCTATTGACCAAATTGAACGAACCACGCTGACAGTTTCGCGCGCGCCGGGTCAGTCCTTTGCGATCCACACCAGCGCGACGCGCCCGTCGTCGAGTTCGAGGATCGTTCCCTCCCCTCGACCCGCGCCCGACGTGATGGTCGTGGCGAGCACCTCACTCGCCAACAGAGTGAAACCGTCGCTCAGATCATCGAGACCCGTGACCCACACCTTGATACGGTCGGCCACATCCAGCCCGGAGGTCTTACGAAGGTCTTGAACCTGACGCACCACGTCGCGAAGATAGCCACGGCGTAAAAGGTCCTCGTTGAGATTCAAGTCCAGCGCGATCACTTCACTTCCCTGTCGCGACACCGCGAAACCATCCTGACTCCTGACGCGGAGTTCGATCTCGTCAGCGCCCAATTCGAACACGCCCGACGTCAGCCGCACGCTAATCGACTCACCCGACTCGATCGCCGCCGCCGCCGCGACCGAGTCGAGGGCGGCGAGGGCGGACTTAAGTTCCTTGACCGCCTCGCCCAGTCGGGGTCCCACCAGTCGAAAGTTGGGGACGATCTCGAAGCTCACCACGTCGGCCAGTTCCGAGCCGTAATCGAGCGTATCGACGTTGAGTTCATCCTCGACAATCCCCGCCGGCGGCATTGGCACACCGGTCGGGAGAAAAATCAGAGCACGCGACAATGGCTGGCGCACCTTCACGCCCGCGTCCGCGCGCGCGGCGCGACCCAGCGAGGTGAGACTGCGCGCCACGTCCATCGACGCTTCGAGGTCCTCGTCGCGCCGTGTGGAGATTGCGACGGGCCAGTCGCGCAAGTGCACCGAATCGTCCTCGCTCGCACCGAAGAGTTCCCGGTAGAGACGCTCGGCGATGAAGGGGCAAAATGGCGCCAGCAACAGCGTCACGCGCTGGAGGACTTCGAGTAGCGTCGCCTGCGCGGCGAGAGAATCCGAACCCGCGACGCTGGGGTCGGTCCGCCAGAACCGACGGCGGCTGCGGCGCACGTACCAATTCGACACATCGTCGATGAGGCTCGCCAGAGCGGCGGTACCCGCGAGGGGCTCATAATTGTCGAGGGCGGCGGACATGGTCGCCGTCACGTCCTCGAGGCGAGAGAGGACCCACCGGTCGATCGCGGGGCGGCTCTCGTCGGCGGGAATGTCTTCGTCGATTGGGTTGAACTCATTGAGCGACGCGTACGTGGTGAAGAAATACAGGGTGTTCCACAACGTCGCCAGGGTGTCGCGCAGGGATGCGTCAATCGCCCCGAGACTCGCGCGCGTGGAAGTCCACGGTGACCCTTGAGAGAACATCCACCATCGCAGTGCGTCGGCGCCTCGAGTATTGAGCACCTCCCAGGGGTCAATGACGTTCCCCTGTGACTTACTCATCTTCTTCCCGTTCTCGTCGACGATGTGGCCCAGGCACAGTACGTGTTCGTAGGGCGTGTCGCCAAAGACCAGGGTGTTCACCGCGAGGAGAGAGTAGAACCAGCCCCGCGTCTGATCAATCGCTTCGGCGACCAGTTGCGCGGGGAACTGCATGGCCTGCGCGCTCCCCTCGACGTGGGGAAAGCCCACCTGCGCCGCGGGCATCGCGCCCGAGTCGAACCAAGCGTCAATCACCGGTTGCACTCGCCGCGATTCGCTCGCGCACGTGCGACACGCCATCACGACGTCGTCGATGCCGGGACGGTGCGGATCGAGGCCACTGAGGTCGCGACCGGTGAGTTCGGAGAGTTCGCGCAGTGAGCCGACGCAGGTGAGGTGGTTGTTCTCGCAGCGCCAAATGGGTAGGGGTGTTCCCCAGTAGCGATCGCGCGACAGGGCCCAATCCACGTTATTGGCCAGCCACTCACCGAAGCGCCCGTCGCGGATATGGCCCGGGTGCCAGTCGATCGTGGCATTCTCAGCGAGCATTTTGTCCTTGAACTGACTCGTGGCGACGTACCAACTGGGCTTGCCCCAGTAGATCAGGATCGTCCCGCAACGCCAGCAGTGCGGTAGGGAGTGGGTGTAGTCCATTCGTCGTAGCAAAAGGCCACGCCGCTGCAAATCATCGTTGATATCGCGATTGGCTTCGCGCACCTTTCGACCCGCCAGCCACTCGACGTCCCTCGTGAAGGTCCCGTCGGGTCCCACGGGGTTCAGTGTCGGTAGTCCATTCTCCCTCGCCACCTGTCGGTCCACTTCACCAAACGCCGGTGATTGGTGCACGAGTCCAGTTCCGTCCTCGGTCGTGACGTAGTTCGCCCCCACGACGTAGCAGGCGTCGACGCCGGCCCCGAAGGCTAGGTCCTCAAAGGGCCGCAGGTAGTGAACGCCGATCAAGTCGGCGCCCGACATCGTCGCCGACACCGTGGCGTCGTCGCCAAAGACCGACGCTACGAGGTCGCGCGCGACCACCGTGCCCTCCACCACCGCGTACGTGATCTCGGGGTTGACCGCGACAGCGACATTGGACACCAGCGTCCACGGCGTGGTCGTCCATACCGCGAGGTGCGTCGCGCCCCGCAGGCCCGGGTGTTCGTCGGCGTCAGTGATCGCTAGGCGCACGAAGGCACTCTCGTCCACCTCGTCGGTGTAGACCCCGGGCTGACCGAGTTCGTGGCTCGACAGTGCCGTCTCGCATCGAGGACAGTAGGGAACGACCTTGAGATCCTCGTAGAGCAGACCGCGCTCGAAGAGTTGCTGCAACTGCCACCACACCGATTCCACGTAGGAGGGGTGAAAAGTGTAGTAGGCGTGTTCCATGTCGACCCAGTACCCGATGCGCTCGGTCAGTCGTTCGAATTCCCCCACGTAGGTCAATACGGACTCACGACACAGTCGCGTGAACTCCGCGACGCCAATCTCCTCCTCGATGGCCTTCTTCCCCGAGATCCCCAACTGTTTCTCGACCTGAACTTCGACGGGTAATCCGTGGGTATCCCAACCCGCGCGCCGAGCGACGAAGCGTCCTCGCATCGTCTGAAATCGACAAAACAAATCCTTGTAGGCCCGCGCCCACACGTGGTGCAGACCGGGCATTCCGTTGGCGGTCGGCGGGCCCTCGTAAAAGACCCAGGGTTCGGCACCCTCGCGCTGGGCCATCGTTCGCTCGAAGATGTCGTGGTCCCGCCAACGGGTCAATTCGGCTTCTTCAATGACTACAAAATCCAGTTCGGCGCTGACCGGGCGAAACACGGGTCTCCTTCAGTGAGTTCGTCCATCGTACTCACGGCGTACCCGTAACGGGTCGTCATCGCGGCGTGCGGGGGCGAAGCGCGCGGCGAGCCACTCGTCGTCCCACGCTTCGAGGGAGGCGAGGACCAAGTCGGCGAGGCCGAATGCGGCCATCTGACAGTCCGAGGGCGTCGGCACCGCCACGACGGTCATTCGCGCCGACTTCGCGGCCACGACGCCGGCCGCGGAATCCTCCACGACCAGGCATCGGTCCGGTGCCACGCCCAGTGACGCGGCGGCACTCAGAAAGACGCCGGGGTGAGGCTTACCGTAGGGTTCGAATTCGGCCGAATGCAGGGAGACGAATCGATCGCGAAGTTCGAAATGCGCGAGGCATCGTTCAATCAAGGCCATCGGCGTCGAACTGGCCAAGGCCACCGGCCCTCGCCGCGACGCCAGGTCGATCGCGCGCGTGGCCCCGGGGAGTAGACGTCCCGTGGACTCGACGAGATCACCCACGCGCATCAGTAATTGATCGACCACCTGGGACTTGGTCGGACCCGACCACGGGTAACGCCCGAACCAGTACTCCACCACCTCGGCCACGAAGAGTCCCTTGGTCGATCGATCCTGCGCGGACCCTAAGGGGACCCCGAGCGCGCCGAAGATCTCCACTTCGGCCTCGTGCCAGAGAATCTCAGAGTCGATGAGGAGTCCGTCCATATCGAAGAGCGTCGCGGCCAGACTCACTCCGCTACTTTGTCACAACCGCTACCGTGTGAGCGATGAGTCCGGTTCGTCGAGGGATGAAGCGCGACGCGCCCGCCATTGCCCAGCGGGTCGCTCGGCAACTCACCCGCGATGCCGCCCGTGAACCGCTGGTGTCGGACGAGTTCTCGCGTCACGACTTCGAGACCGCTCTCGCCACCACCCATCACGCACTCTGGGTGGACGACACCTCGGGGAGAATTCGCGGGCACCTCTATGGTGCCACGTTCGACGATCTGCTACGGGGGCGTCAGACGTGGTCGGGTCCCGACGGCTACTCATTTGATTTCGACCATGTTCTCGACGCGCTGTGCGAGCGCGCCTACCCCCAGTGGCGCAGCGAGGGATCGAGCGCGCACCTGGTGTGGGCCCTCGCCGGTCACGGTACCCGCGTCTGGACCGATCGGGGATACCGCATCGTCAGTGTGCGCGGTGGCATTGCGCTCGACGAGGCCTACGACGTGCACTGGCCCGAGGGATTCTCGCTACGTCGCGCCGGACCTTCGGACCTGGCCGCCGTGGTGCGCTTCGACGAACAGATCGATCTAGCTCAGGGCGTGGACGTCGCCTCCCTTCGACCGGCACAGCGCGAAGCCACCCGGGCGGACCTCCGAGAGCTCCTCGACGACCCCGACTGTCACTGCTACTTCGTGGAGCTCGATTCGCAACCCGTCGCGCAGTGCGTCACGTTCTCCTTGGCGCCGCTGCGGGGAAACTTTGACGCCACCGTCTACGTCAGTGCTCTCGCAGTACGTCCAGACCAGCAGCGACGCTCAATCGCCACGAGACTGTTGCGCACAATCTTCAACGACGCCACCGCCAGTGGAGCTCACTACGCCGAAGTGCGTTGGCACATCGACAACGAGCCCGCGACGTCCCTCTGGTCCGCCATCGGTTTTCGCCCGACCTACGTACAACTACGTCGCTCGCTCGGGGACTTAGCCGAGCGCTGATTCGATCGCGTCCACGAGCACCGAGTCCTCGGGGGTGACTTGGGGTGCGAAACGTTGCACCGCTCCGTCGGGGGCGACGAGGAACTTCTCGAAATTCCATCGAATATCACCGCTGTAGCCTTCGGCGTCGGCCACGCTCGTGAGTTGTGCGTAGAGGGGATGCTGATCCGCTCCGTTCACCTCGATCTTCTCAAAGAGCGGGAAGGTCACGCCATATGTCGTGGAACAGAAGGTCTGAATCTCCTCCGCAGTCCCCGGCTCTTGGCCCATGAACTGGTTGCAGGGAAACCCCACCACGTTGAACCCACGATCCGCGTAAGTCCTTTGGAGGTTCTCGAGTCCTTCGTACTGCGGGGTCAGCCCACACTTGGACGCAACGTTAACAATCAGCAGAGTCGTGCCCGCGTAGGGGGCGAGCGAACTCGGCTCGCCGCTCAGGGTGTGCACCGGAATGTCGTAGAGAGTCATGCGTCTCAAACTACCGGACGCCGGAGCAATCCGTACACGTAATCTCGGGTACGTGCAGGCTCTCATCATTGATCACGGTTCACTTCGTCTCGTCGAACGCCCCGATCCCGTCCCCGACGCCGGGAACGTGGTGGTGGCCACGGAGTTCGCCGGGGTGAACGCCGCGGACCTCATGCAACGCCGGGGCGTATATCCGGCCCCCGCGGGGTGGCCAGCGGACATTCCCGGAATGGAACTGTCGGGTCGCGTAGTCGCCCTCGGTGCGGGAGTGGATGATTCGTGGCTGGGGCGACGAGTGTGTGCCATCGTCGGTGGCGGCGCCCAAGCCACGCGCTGCCGCGTTCCCGCTCACCACCTCATCGACGTGCCCGACTCGGTCGCCATGGACCACGCAGGAGGCTTTCCCGAGTCGTTCATCACCGCCTACGACGCCCTCGCTCTCCAGGCTCAGCTACGCGAAGGTGAGCGCCTTCTCGTCTCCGGGGCGAGCGGCGGCGTCGGTTCCGCAGCGGTACAGATTGGTCACCTCCTGGGCGCGCACGTGATCGCGGTGACACGATCGGCGTCACACGCCAACGACCTGAGCGATCTCGGTGCCGACGAGACAATTGGCCTCGAGGACGTCGCGCGCATCTCGCCCGTCGACGTCGTTCTGGAATTGGTTGGTGCTGCGCACCTCACTCTCGCCCAACATCGCCTCGCACCCTTCGCTCGCATCGTCGTCATCGGCGTCGCCGGCGGCGGCGCGAAGGCGGAGATCAACCTGTTGAACATCATGGGAACCCGCTCGACCATCACCGGATCGACACTGCGCTCGCGCGACGACGCCGAGAAGGCGGAGGTGATCGGTCGGGTGCGGGACGCCCTCGGCGAACCTTGGGCTGGGGCTCGACTGACGGTCCCACTCGCGAGGAGTTTCGCGCTGGCTGACGCGTCGGCGGCCTACGAGTTCTTCGCCCAGCCGGGCAAATTCGGCAAGATTCTCCTCGCCATGCCCACCCTCTCGTGACGGCGTCCTCACCTCCTCACTCATCGCGCCTCGACCCCGCGCGACCGGATTATGAGGTCATCATCGCCGCCCATGACGCGGCCCAGTCTCGAGGTGGGCGAACCTACCTCGACCCCGAGACGGGTCTCACCGTCCTAACGCGTGCCGCACACCTCGAACGTGGTACGTGCTGTGAGAGTGGTTGTCGCCACTGCCCCTGGGTATCGTGACGTTAGAGCAGCGTCCGTAGCGGGACGTGGGCCAGTTCGAGTGCGTCCGCCACCGGCCCATAGGTAAGGGCGCCGTGTACCACATTGACCCCTTCGGCCAATGCCTCGTCCGCGATGACCGCTTCGCGCCAGCCTCGGCGCGCGAGTTCGAGCGCGTAGGGCAGCGTGGCATTGGCCAAGGCGTGGGTTGACGTCGTAGGAACTGCGCCCGGCATGTTGGCAACGCAGTAGAACACACAGCCGTTGACCACGAAGGTTGGGTCAGAGTGAGTCGTCGGTCGCGTCGCCTCAAAGCATCCACCCTGGTCGACTGATATATCCACCAGGACTGATCCGGGCTTCATCCGAGCCACGAGTGCGTTGGAGACGAGCTTGGGCGCTTTGGCCCCCACCACCAGTACCGCGCCGATGACGATGTCGGCGTCGAGGCACGCGTCCTCGAGCGACAGCGTGGACGACGCGATGGTCTCGACGCGTCCATCAAAATGGATGTCCACCTGGCGGAGGCGATCGAGGTTCCGGTCGAGAATCTTGACGCGGGCGTGCAGTCCGACCGCAACGGTCGCGGCGGCCAGACCCGCGACGCCCGCCCCAATGACCACCACGGACGCCGGTGGGACGCCTGGTACGCCGCCGATGAGCGTGCCGTGACCACCGCCAGGGCGCATGAGGTGGTGCGCGCCCATCATGGGGGCCATTCGTCCCGCGACCTCGCTCATCGGGGTTAGCAATGGCAGGGAGTTGTCGCGCAGGCGCACCGTCTCGTAGGCGATAGCCACATTCTTGGACGCCACGAGGGCGTCGGTGCATTCGCGTGATGCGGCGAGATGCAAGTACGTGAACAGCACTTGATCGGCGCGCGCCGAAAGTCGGTGATACTCCGCCGCCACGGGCTCCTTTACTTTCACCACCAAATCCGCGTGCGCCCAGACGTCATCGGCATGCGCGACCATGGTGGCGCCGTTGGCGACGTAGGCGTCGTCGGAAATGGACGAACCGATGCCCGCCCCTGCCTCGATGAGGACTCGATGACCGTCCGCAGTAAACTCCCTCACCCCCGCGGGCGTGAGGGCCACACGGTTCTCGTCAATCTTGATTTCTTTAGGTACACCGATGATCATCGTTGATCCTCATCCTTCTTTGGCTGCGCCAACCTCGTCGACTTCATCATGAGCGCCACCCCACACTCCGGGGTCGTTCGATGCGGGATTGGGGGCTGGCAGCGCGCCCCAAAGCGACCGGCGAGAGACCCCCACGCACCGCTGAGCCTCCCCCGAGTAGAGAGGCCGTACTCGCCAGCGACGTAGTGCGATGCGCCCTATTCCCCATCGCGAGCAACGCCCTACGCCTCGATGTTATGCATGACGTGCTTGACCCTGGTGTAATCCTCAAAGCCGTACACCGAGAGGTCCTTACCGTACCCCGAGCGCTTGAAACCCCCGTGGGGCATTTCGGCCACCATGGGAATATGCGTGTTGACCCACACACAGCCGAAGTCGAGGTCGCGGGTGAAGCGCATCGCGCGACCATGGTCGCTCGTCCACACTGACGACGCGAGGCCGTAGGGCACGCCATTGGCCCACGCCAGTGCCTCGGCGTCGTCGCTGAACTTCTGCACCGTAATGACGGGTCCGAAGATCTCGTTCTGGATCATCTCGTCGTCTTGACGTAGGTCCGCCACGACGGTGGGGGCGACGAAGTAGCCGCGGTCCCCCACGCGCGTACCGCCCGCCGCGAACGTGGCGTGGTTGGGCTTGCGCGAGAGCATCCCGGTGACGCGCTCGAGTTGCGTGGCGTTATTCACCGGACCAAGGAGAGCGTCGTCGTCGTCGCGTTGCCCCATCACGGTATTGCGGGCGTGCTCGGCGATTGCGTCGACGAAATCACCGTAGATGCGCGGCCCCGCGAGTACTCGCGTCGCGGCGGTACAGTCCTGACCGGCGTTGAAGAACCCGGCGAGAGCGATGCCTTCCACCGCGGCCGCGAGATCGACGTCGTCAAAGACCACCACGGGGGCTTTGCCCCCCAACTCCAGGTGCACCCGCTTCAGGGTGGACGCCGCCGACGCCGCGACCTCCATTCCGGCGCGCACCGAACCGGTCACCGACACCATCGCGGGCGTTGCGTGGTCCACGAGCGCGCGTCCCGTGTCGCGATCGCCGCACACGACGTTCAGGACGCCCTCGGGCAAGACGTCGGCCATCAATTCCGCCATGAGCAACGTCGACGCCGGCGTCGAGTCGCCAGGCTTGATCACCATAGTGTTGCCCGCCGCGATAGCCGGCGCCCATTTCCATACCGCCATCATCATGGGGTAGTTCCACGGCGTCACCGCCGCGCAGACGCCAATGGGTTCGCGACGGATATAACTGGTCATGCCCTCCATGTACTCCGCGGCACCGCGACCTTCGAGCAACCGGGCGGCTCCAGCGAAGAAGCGAATCTGATCAATCATGGGCGGAATCTCTTCGGACATCGTGACCGCGGTGATTTTCCCGCAGTTTTCGGTCTCGACCTCGACCAGGCGAGTCGCATTGGCCTCAAGAATGTCCGCAATCTTGAGCAGTGCGAGACCGCGCTGCGAGGGAGTCACCCGACGCCACGAATCGAAGGCTCGTGCGGCCGCCATCATTGCGGCGTCGACGTCATCGGCACCCGAGATGGGCATTTCGGCGAAGGGTTCCCCGGTGCCTGGGTTAATGAGCTCCACGTAGGCCCCGCTCAGAGGAGCAACCATGTGGCCCCCGATAAAGTTCGACAATCGTCGCACAATGACCCCCTTGAGTTCCCGCGATCGCACGGGCACGACGTCAGCCACTCTGCCAGAGATTCTGCGGTTGAGCAACAATTCACAAAGGTTTTTAACACAGAATTGACATTCCACCACTCAAATCGGCGTCAAACCTCGCTATAGTTGCTCTATCCGCAGCCTGGAAGTCAATGACTTACGAGCGGGAGAAACCAATGCCAGCAGCCAAACCGCAGAAGCCAAATTCGAAGAACAGCGATCGCTCCCCCGTGGAACTGGTCGCCGTTCCGGGCTCGCTTGACTCCATTGATCGCCAGATCATCGGACTCCTGCAGCGCGACGGACGACGCCCCTACGGTGCCATTGCTGACGAAGTCGGTCTGTCGGAGGCGGGCGTGCGTCGTCGCGTCCAGCGTCTGAAGGACGCGGGCGTCATGCAGATTGTCGCGATCACCGATCCCTTGCAACTGGGCTACGGCCGGGAAGCATTGATCGGTATCCGAGTTCATGGTGACGTTCGACTGGTCGCCGATCAAATAGCGGCCATCGATGAAGCGAACTACGTGGTCATGACCGCGGGCAGCTTCGACATTATCGCCGAGGTTATAGCCCTCGACGACAACGCATTGGTGCACCTCTTGAATGACTCCATTCGGAGTATTCCCGGGGTGACCGAAGTTGAAACCTTTCTGTATTTGAAACTTTCAAAGCAGACCTACGCTTGGGGAACCAAATGAGTATCAATGAGATTTACACCGACGGTGTCGCCGTCAGTGGCGAGCATCAAGCAAGCCATAGTTATTCCGAACGCGCGCGGCGCAATCTGTGGCTGCAAATGTCGCGGATGGGCGCGTATTCGGATGCCCAAGAAATTCCCATCATCGTTCGCGGTGAGGGAACGCACGTCTACGACGTGAATGGCAAGAAGTACTTCGACGGCATTTCGGGCCTGTTCACGAACGCGCTGGGGCACGGACGTCCTGAATTCGCCGCGGCCGCCGCCGAGTCCATGAACAATATGACCTTTTTCCCGATCTGGACCTACGCCCACCCCAAGGCCATCGAACTGGCCGAAAAGGTGGCGAGCCTCGCCCCCGGTGACCTGAATCGCGTGTTCTTCACCACCGGTGGCGCCGAGGCGAACGAGAGTGCGTGGAAATTGGCTCGCCAGTACCACAAGATACGTGGCGACACCGATCGGTACAAGGTGATCAGCCGTGATATCGCGTACCACGGGACCACGTTGGGCGCCCTCACCATCACGTCCCTGGAGAGCTACCGCCAACCCTTCGAACCCCTGGTCCCGGGTGCGGTCAAAGTGCCCGCCGTCAATCACTACCGAGCCGAGACCCACCCCGATGATTTCGAGGCCTACGGACTATGGTCAGCCCAACAGATCGAAGAAGCACTGTTGCGAGAGGGTCCAGAAACGGTGGCGGCGGTCTTCCTCGAGCCGGTACAAAACGCCGGCGGGTGCTTCACCCCGCCACCGGGCTATTGGCAACAGGTGCGCGCCATCTGTGACCGCTATGGGGTCATTCTGGTCTCGGACGAGGTGATCTGTGCCTTCGGACGCCTGGGAACCTGGTTCGGCGGTCAAAAGTACGACTACGTCCCCGACATCATCACCTGCGCCAAGGGCATCACGGCGGGCTACGCCCCTCTCGGTGCCATGATCGTCTCGGACCGTCTGGCCGAGCCCTTTCACGAGGGTGACGTGTCCTTCCAGCACGGTTTCACCTGGGCCGGACACCCCCTGTCGGCCACGATCGCCCTCACCAGCATCGGTATCATCGAACGCGAAAATATCCTGGACAATGTGACCGCCAACCAGGAGTACTTCCAACGAAGCCTCAACGACCTCAAGGAATTGCCGATCGTGGGGGACGTCCGCGGTACGGGCTACTTCTGGGGAGTGGAGTTGGTCAAGGATCAGTCGACGAAGGAAACCTGGGCGGGTGACGACGCCGAGCGACTGCTGCGCGGCTTCGTCTCCCCGGAAATGTTCCGGCGCGGACTCATCTGTCGCTCCGACGATCGAGGCGACCCCGTGGTCCAATTGGCGCCCCCGCTCATCTCAACGCGCGAGGATATCGATTTCATGGTCGGCACCCTGCGCGACGTGTTCGTGGAAGCCGCCAAGCGCTACCTCTGATGCCCGCACCACACTCGCTGTGGTGGTCGAACGTCGACGCCTCGTCGCCGCGCTCTCGCTTGCGCGGCGACGAGGACGTGGACGTGGTGATCGTCGGCGGGGGCTACACCGGACTATGGACAGCGCGAGAACTTTTACGCCGAGATCCTCGACTGCGCGTCGTCGTCCTCGAAGCCCAGGTCTGCGGTTTTGGGGCGTCGGGGCGAAATGGGGGTTGGGCGTCAGCCCTCTTTCCCGTCGCGGCGTCGTTAGTCGTGAAGGACTATGGCCTCGACACCTACACCCGCCAACGTCATCTCCTCCAAGACGCCGTCAGGTCCCTGGGCGAGGCGGCGCGCGACGACGCGATCGAGTGCGACTTCGTACACGGCGGCACCCTCAGTTTTGCGAGATCGGTTATTCAAGAGACGCGCGCACGACGCGACGTGCGCGACGCCGTCGGATTGGGCGTCGGTCCCCAGGACGTGCGCTGGATCGAGTTGGACGAATTACGAGATTTCGGTTCGGTGGACGCGGCTCGCGGCGCCACCTATTCCCCCCACTGTGCGCGCCTCCACCCAGCCCGGCTCGCGCGTGGTCTCGCCGACGCCGTGGAACGACACGGCGCAATAATCTTCGAGCACACGAGGGTCACCCGCATCATCGCGGGGAACACGAGACGACGCCCACGCGTCGTTACGGCCCAGGGGACGGTCACCGCGGACTACGTCGTTCGCGCCACCGAGGGTTTCACCCCGACACTCGCCCACCACCGTCGCAGCGTGGTACCGCTATATTCGCTGATGGTCGCCACCGAGCCCCTGTCGCCATCGTTCTGGCAAGAATACGGGTTCTCTCACTCCCCGACCTTTAGCGACGAACGCCACTTGCTCATCTACGGCCAAAGAACCGCCGATAACCGTCTGGCGTTCGGAGGTCGCGGATCGCCCTACCACTTCGGCTCGACGATCGAACCACGCTACGACACCAACGCGTCGGTCTTCACCCAACTCGAACGCTCCCTACGAGAGCTCTTCCCCTCTCTCGACGCGCGGATTACGCATCGTTGGGGTGGCCCTCTGGCCCTGCCGCGCAGCGGATATCCGACCGTCATCGTCGACCACGTTCGGGGGCTGGCCGCCGCCGGGGGCTACACCGGCGACGGTGTCACCTTGAGCTACGTCTGCGCCATGGCACTCGCGGACATGATCATCGACCCGCACGCGACCACTCCGGCGAGTAGCCTCCCCTTCGTCCAGCGCGCCCTGCGACGTTGGGAGGTCGAGCCGCTGCGCTGGCTCGGGATCAATGCGGGCATCGCACTAGCGACCTACGCGGATTACCACGAACGAACCCGCGAGCGCGAAAGTCGCGCGTCGGAACTCTTGGCGCGCCTCACTGGACGTTAGCGCGAGGTCACTTCAAGATATTGACCGCGCGCGCCGCGACGATGGCGACGGTCACGAATGACACCATGGACTCGCTCAGGAAGAGGACTTTCATCCGTCGCGACAGGGGCATCGCGTCAGCGGGGGCGAAACTCGTGCCATTGGCGAACGAGGTGTAGAGATAGTCCGTGAATCGTGGGTGCCAATTCGGGGGCGCCAAATGAGGATTTTCCATTTGTGGAAATTGCAGGTCGTAGGCCTCGTGCTCGTCAACCGATCGCGTCGCGGGACCGCCGCGGTCAATCTCCCAGAACCAGATTCCGAAGATGATGATATTGGTCAGCCAAACCGACACCGCGGAATAGATCAGCGCGCGACCCTGGGTGACCCCAGTGGCGAGGAGGCGATGCACGAGTAACACCATCGACAGAACATTGGTGAGCGTCACCACCGTGAGGAGCACGAACACGAGTCGCCGCACGAGAGGGGAGTCATCGGGATGACGGTGACGGCGCGCCGACAGCGGAATCAACGCGAGCAAGATGAGCACCGGCAGTAGCCAGTGTGGCCCGATGATAAGTCGACTAGGCAACACCGCGTAAAGAATCTCGCACATCACGAGCGCGATGGACGCCGGCCAGCGTGGTTCGGCGTGGATGCTCACTCCCTCACGATACTTTGGTCGAAATCGAGGAGTGGAGCAACGACGCGGGCACCACCACCGAACCCAGGGCACCACTGGTGAACAATTCCTTGAGTAGGGGTGCCGCTGGGCGCAGTCCGCGCGACGCCGACGGCGCCTGGACCAGTGCGGGTTGGTTGTAGGAGAGCACGCGCAGGTCGAGCGAGGTCCGCTGACTCTTCGAGTTGACCGAGAACGATAATTCAGTGACTTCCCCTTGGCGGCCCAGCGACAAACGAACGTCGAGCACACCCGGCAGCGTGACCCCCTTCGCCAGGCCAAGGCGGCCGAGGGGAACGTTCGCGCGATGCAACTCGTAGATCGTCGACCCGCCCTGGTGCGACGAGGTCGCCCCCGCCAGCAAAGAGAGGATCGCGGGGTTGGGTCGCACGAGGTAATGAGCCAGGCCTGCGAGCGCGGGGATTGTGAGGTGCTCAACGTACCACACCGGCCCCGCCGCGTCGGTGAGGTTGGGCGAAGTGAGGTACAGCCGATCCTTCACCGCTCGCACGTCGATGGTGGTGGCAGCCGTCGCAATGGGGATCTCCAGACGGGCGCTCAGTGCGCTCGTCTGCGTATTGATGGACACTGTTCCCGTGGCCTGGAGTGCGCTCCCGGTCCGTAAGCTGAGCGCCAACTCCAACGAGCGGGGTGCGCGCCCGTGGAGCGCGAGGAGGTTTGCGGTGGACCTCGTCGAGGTGCTCACGGCACCGTAGGAGATTCCCGCGACCAACCCCACCGCGAGAACCCCCGCCAGGAGAACTCGAAAACGCGTGAGTGACTGCACCGCCTCACCCTAACGGTCCACCGCGTCGAGTCCTAATTCACGGGTTCGGTGAGTAGTTCCACGAAGAGTTCATGAGAAATGTTGCGCCCACTCGCGATGAACCCGATTCGCGACGCTGGATCGTCGACCAGGTCTCGAACTATGGCGGCGTAGGGCGTCGCGGCCGATCCTTCCAACACCAGTCCATTGGACTCCGCGGCTTCACGAACGCCCTGGCGAATGAAATGTTCCTCCACCAACACCAGTGGAACCTCGTGCGTAGCGATCAAACTGTTGGTCACGGCGCCGTCGTCCCCGCCGCCCGCCAACCCATCGGCGATGGTCGAGCGATGCCGGACGTCGCTCATCGTGGTCCCCCGAAGAACGTGATACATGGCCGCGCTGGCTTCGGGCTGCACACCGGTGACGCGCACGTCGTGCCGGGAGTGCGCCCCACGCGCGAGCAGCACTCCCGAGACGAGTCCGCCGCCGCCGACCGGAACGACCACGTGTTCGATGTCGGACGCTTGTGACAACATCTCGTCGAAGACCGTCGCCTGGCCCGCGATGACGTTGGCGTCGTTGAAAGGAGAGATGTAACGAATGTCGCGCGACTGCGCCAGCTCCAGCGCGTGGGCCTGCGCCTCGTCGTAGGACGTGCCAAATTGAATCAATTCGATCTCATAATGGCGCAACTTTTTCACCTTGGCCGCGGACGCGTTTGCCGGCACGACCACGGTCGCGGGCACGCGCAAGATACTCGATGCGTGCGCGATGCCCAGACCGTGGTTTCCCGCCGACGAAGTAATCACCGCCCCGTGGGGGTCGTCTCGATGCGCGGCGTCCAGAGCGGCCAACGCCCCACGAATTTTGAACGAGCCCGTGATCTGCAGACTCTCGAGTTTGGCCAGTACTGGTCGACCACGAAGTTGCAACGTCACCGTCGGCGTCGGCTCGAGGTGGTCCGCGACGACGCGTTGCGCGGCTTCCAATTGTTCGCTCGAGGGTGCTTCAACGTGACGCATCATTGCGTCAACACTACCCGTGGTGCCCGTCGCGGCCCCGCGAACGAGCGGTAACGTCAACGCCATGCGCTCCCTGCTGGCTCTCGTGCTCCAGGGCGCGTTTGCCTACGTCGCGACGATGATGGACAATTTATTCGCCTTCGCGGCACAATTGACCCTCACGCCGCGCGAGCGATTCGCCGCGGTCGCCGTCGCTCAGTCCGCCGGGGTCGGGGCGCTCGTCTCACTCGCGATCGGGGTGGGCGCCTCCCTCGGCGAGATTCCGCTTCGCTGGGTGGGCGTCCTCGCCCTAGCCCCCTGGGCTCTGGCGTGGCGGAATTGGCGACACCGTCACGACCTCACGGTGGCGTCGGTCCGGCGGGGCACGACGACCACCTTTCTGATTACGCTGGCGCTGGGTGGCGACAATTTGGCGGTATGGATTCCCCTTATGCGCGTCAGTGGCGCGATCCACGAAGTGGTCATCTGCCTGGTGTTCGTCGTCTGCCAGTCCCTCTTCGTGACGCTGGCGTGGACGCTCGCCGCTCATCCTCGGGTGGTCGCTTGGGGCCAGCGCGGCGGGACCTACGTCGTCCCATGGCTCTACGTCGCCCTGGGTATCGTGATCCTCGTCGAATGCCGCGTGATCTGACCCTCCTAGCCAACGGCGTCACTTGCAACTAGCGTGGTTCGGTGCCTGTCTCAACGCCGCAACAGACGCTCAGACGCCTCACCGTCATCGTTCTCATTCAATGGATGGGCGCAACTCTGGGTCTTCCCCTCCTCTCACTCTTCCTCGAACACCGGGGGGGCTCGCCGCACGTAATTGGCTTTATCATCGCATCCTTCTTCATCGCGGGGGTGGTGACTCAGTATTTCTTGGGTCGCGTCGCCGACCGTTTCGGGCGTCGACCCGTGCTCGTGGTCAGTCTGGTCACCTACGGGTTGGCATCGATGACCTACGCACTCCCCTTGAGTGCGCTGTGGTTCACCATCACGCGGATGGTGCAGGGCGCGTCCGCGGGGGCCCTCGAAGTCGCATCTCTCTCCGCGGTCGCGGCGCTCTTCGCGGAGAACGAACGAGGTCGGGCAGTCTCGCGCATCCTGGCGGCGCAGTTGATGGGCGCCGCTATCGGTCCGGCGGCGGGTGTCGTGGCCTCGGTCAACGACCTCGGCTGGGTGTTCTTCGTCACCGGAATGGTCAGTCTCGTCGCCGCGGTGGTGGCGTTTTACACCAACGTGGGAGACGTGGCCCACGACCCCACGCCTCTACCGCCCCTGACGTGGAACCGCCAATTCACCGGCGCACTCGTCGCGGCGAGCGCCACGGGTCTCGCGGTGGGCGTCTACGAGACGTGCTGGAGTCTGCTCATGCACGCCCACCACGCCACCTCCTTACAAATACGACTGAGTTGGACCATGTTCTGTGTCCCTTGGGTCGCTCTCAGTCGCACCGGCGGCTGGATCGCGGACCACCTCAATCGCCGCTGGACGGCCCTGTTCGGCCTGCTCAACGGGGCGGCGTTCCTGGCCACGTACCCGCATATTCACAACAACGACGTCATGCTGTTCGTAGGATCGGCGGAGTCCCTGGGCGCCGCGCTGTCGTCGCCGTCGGTGGCGTCACTGCTCAGCCAAGGCGCCTCGGCGCGCGAGCTCGGACGACGTCAGGGCCTCTACGCCACGTCAACCACCGGTTCGCTCGCCCTGGCGGCGATCGCGTCAGGTTTCCTCTTCACGATTAACACGGCGCTACCGTTCACGCTCGTCGCGGTACTTTCCGCGGGACTGGCGTTGTCCACGATCTTCTGGTGGCGGGGGGTGAATGGTCGCATCACCCCGCCGCCGCACGAGCCGCTCCCGCGCTCGTAATCCCCCTAGTTATCCGAGGAGTTATTGGAGGTGCCCTCCGACGATGCGCCGTCCTCGTGGGGGGCGCTCACGAGTCGGTAGTTGGCACTCGGCGCAGTAGCGGACGTGCTCGACGAGGGGGTCGTCGTTGAGTTCGACGCGGTGGTAGCGGCGACGGAGTGGGGAACAACCGCCTGATTGAACAGCGTGATCGCCACTCCCGCGGCCGCCACGACCGCCACGACGGACGCGGCGCTCACTCGGCGAACAAACTTGCGCTTGCTTGGTCGGTACACGGAAACCTCCTCGGGCTTTATGGGGACCCACCCAGTCTGCGGGCGTGAGATGAAGGGTCTCCAAGGGCGAACTAAAACGTCGCTAATAAATAGTCCGCGATTATCGACTCGTCACTCGCGCCACCTAAGTTTTCGGTAAGACTGTCGCGATGCGGCGCGACGTTCAGGTCGGCGCAACTGAGGCAACGGGCCCCAGGGAGAGGATGACCGCGATGGCGACCATAGACTTTCACGACGGATCAGTCGGCGACGAGGCCTTCAAGGTGGAGACCCGGGGGATCGACTACGTTCCCGACAGCGAACGTTGGGCGACCCCACGCAATATCGGCGCAATGTGGGCGGGTTCGTCGATCAACGTCGAATACTTCTTCTACGGGGCCCTCTTAATGGGGTTCGGCTTCAGCTTCTGGACCGCGGTCAGCATTATTGTCATTGGCAATACCTCCTTTCTCCTCCTCGGGGTCGCTTCCCTGCAGGGTCAAGAGACGGGGACCACCGCGTTCACCGCCTCGCGCGCGGCCTTCGGAACCCGCGGATCACGCGTAGTCTCATTCTTCAACTGGCTCACTCAACTGGGTTTTGAGACCGAGGGGCTCATTCTCATCGTCGCGGCCGCCATCGTCCTCAGTCAGTACGCGGGCGTTCGTCCCACCAGTACCCTCAAGGTGGTCTTCATCGTGATCGCCACCGCCGTGCAAGCCATCTTGCCCTACCTCGGTCACGCGACCATGGTGAAGGTTCTACGCGCACTCATCATTCCCTTCACCGCGATCTTCGCGGTCTTCGCGATCTTCGACGGCGTCCACGCCCATCCGTCGAGCGTGGTCGTCCTCGCCCACGGTTGGGAGCCCTACTCGGCGGGCCTCGCCTTCACCATCGCCCTCTCGGGACTCGGATGGACCGAGTGTGGTAACGACTACACGCGCTACCTACCTCGTGAATCCAAGAAGAGCGCGGTAGTGGGATGGATCTTCCTGGGCACCGCACTGCCCGAAATTGCGATCATGACCCTCGGAGCACTGGCCTATAGTTTTCTCTCGACGTCGACCGTCTGGAACAGTGCCAATCCCTTCCAGGCGCTCTTTCACCAAAGGGGCCTCCCCTCGTGGTTCGTGGTGATCTTCTTACTGTTCGCCATCGTTCAACTCTTCGGAATCAACTCCCTCGACCTCTACTCCTCGGGCGTCTCGGTGCAGGCCATGGGCCTCCGCCTCAAGCGCTACCAGGCGGTACTGATGGACTCAGTCATTGCGTGCGCCCTGACCATCTGGGCGACGTTTGGATCGTCGTTCTCGCTCTACATGAAGGATTTCGTCGGCGTGATCATCGTGTGGATCGCGCCGTGGTTCGGCGTCTACATCACTGACTGGATGTTGCGAAAATACCGTTACAACGCCGCCGAGATACAAAAACCCACCTCGGACAGTATTTACTGGGCAAAGGGCGGCTTCAACTGGAACGCCATCGTCGCCTTCGTCGTCGGATTGGTCCTAGCGACCACCGCGTACTCCAAGGCACCCCCGCCCGTCAACTTCCCACTGCACTGGATGACCCCGTTCTCCAACCACTTCGGCGCGTTCTACTGCGACGGCAGCGCCAAGGCAGCCTGCGGCCCCGCGGGATGGTTCGGTGGCGCGGACTTGTCAGTGTTCTTCGGCATTCTCTCGGCTGCGCTGATCTACTTCGTCCTGGAGAAGATCACCGGCACTGTGGCCCGCCAGGTCCGCCGACAACGAGAACTCGAACCCAGCGCGTCCTAGACGGTCGGCTTCTTTTGGGTGGTCGCCGACACCCACCACCCCGCCTCGCCACACGCCGCCCCGTAAGCCACGATTCGCACCTCGAATGATTCAGACGTTTCCTCTTCAAGGATGGCGGCTCCGTGGTTTCGCTATCTCCCCGGTCACCCAGTGGTCCGTCTGTGAATTAACTCGGGCCAACTTCGTGCGTCCTCGCTTTACCTTGGCAATGATCTCGTCGGCGCGCTTCTTCCACATGAAAGGTTTCGGATCTTCGTTCCAGCCCTCGGCCCAAATGCCGATGTCATCTTCGAGATGGGCGACAGAGTTGAAGGCACCCTTCTTGAGGCGACGATTCGTACGTCGGGCGAGCCAACTCTCCACGGGGTTCAGCCACGACGAACGCGTCGGGGTGAAGTGCCGGTGCCAGCGAGCACGTTTCGGGTGAGCGAGCCAGGTGGTTACCTGCTCGGCCTTGTGCGCCGAGAGGTTGTCGAGCACGACGTGGATCTCGAGGTTCTTCGCCCCGTTCGCGACGATGAACTTGAAGGAGTCGAGCACCTCCTTTGAGGAGTGGCGGGACTTGGTGTCATAGAGCACGTGGCCCGTCGCCACGTTCATCGCCGCAAAGAGATCGGTGGTGCCGTGGCGCTTGTCGTCGTGGGTCATGGCCGCACCTCGTCCCTTCTTCATGGGCGGTGACGGTTGGGTGCGATCGAGCGCCCGCACCTGGTCGTCTCGTCGAGACTAAAGACCACCGCGCTGGGGCGGGTTCATGTAGAGACCCACGACGTCGACGAGTTTCTCTTCGAAGGGTTGATCAGTCGACACCGTGAGGGTGTCAATCTTCCAAGGTTTAAGACCGTGGTCCTTCCAGATACGCGCCACGGTGTCGTGACTGACGTTCATGCGCTTGGCCATTGACCTGGTGCTCCACTGGGTGGATCCATCGGCGCGAAGTTCCTTCATCGTCAGTGCCACCACCTCGGCCACGGTTCCCTCGGGCAACGACGGCTTTCGACCCCGACCCGGGCCACCCGACCCACGCCGTCGATGCGCTCCTCCTCGAATCGCCGTCGCCACAGGCGCACCGAGTTGGGGTTCACGCCCACCTGCTCGCCGATCGCATGGTTGGCCACACCATCAGCTGCCAACACCAGCGCGCGAGCGCGCAACACCGTTCGATGCGCCATCGTTCGCGACTTGGCGAACCGCTCGAGCTGGATGCGACCGTCGTCGGTTATGGACGGAGGTGGCGCGGCCAGAATGTGAGTCACGTACCCACTTTTATCTCATTAGCCGCGATACTTCACGAGTTCGCGTGATCAATTGACCACAATGCACGAAAGTGCCCTTCGCACAAGGGAAACTGGAGTTATCACTCAACCAGTCACCGCGAACGAAGGGCACCTTAGAGATGCAGAATACTTCAACGAATTACGTCAGTGTGGAATCTGGTGGTCACGGCGTCGCGGCCCACGTCGGACTTCACGCCCTGGGCGCATTGGCCGACCAGTTGGGACTGGGTGAATCACTCTCATCACGTATCGCTCAGCGTGGTGAGCGAGCGCCGTTGCACGACCGTGGCAAGGTCCTGGTGCAGTTGGCCCTGGTGCTCGCTGGCGGTGGGGAGAGCTGCGCGGACATCGAACACTTGCGCGCCCAACATGAGATGTTCGGATCGGTCCCCTCGGACTCGACGGTTATTCGCATTCTGCACCAGGTCGACGCGAAACAGCGACGCGAACTCCTTTCGGCCCTGGCTGAGGTGCGCGCCACGGTCTGGAAGAAGTTGGACACGAGGCGTAGTGACCCCGTGATCCTGGACTTCGACGCGTCACTGGTGGACGTGCACTCCGAGTTGAAAGAAAAGGCGGCCCCCAACTACAAGGGCGGCTACGGGTTCCATCCCCTGTTCGTGTTCGCGGACCTGACCGGTGAGACCCTGGGCGCCAAGTTACGTGCCGGCAACGCCACGGCCAACAACGCGGGTGACCACGTCGAGCTCTTGGATGCGGCGCTTCGCCAACTGCCATCACGAATCACCACAGGACACCACGTGGGTGATACTGCGACGAAGAGGACGCCCAGCGTCATCGCGCGCGCCGACAGTGCGGGGTGCACCAAGGAGTTCCTCAATGCCTGTCGGACACGCAACGTGTCGTTCTTCGTCTCGGCACGCACGAATGCCCAGATCACGGGCGCTCTCTACCAGACCGTCGACGTTGCCGACCTCTGGCAACCTTCACTCACCCAAGGGGGTGAAGTGCGCGAGGGCGCAGCGGTCTGTGAACTGAGCAATTACGTGAACCTCACTTCGATGCCCGAGGGCACACGACTCATCGTGCGCAGGGAACCCCTGCACCCCGGGGCCCAACGCAGCCTCTTCGCCTCCCACGAGTTTCGCTACTGGGGTTTCTACACCGACTGCGATGGTGACCCGGTGCAACTCGACGTCACCATGAGGGCCCACGCC
>JAJZEN010000066.1 GCA_021828545.1 Actinomycetes bacterium | reverse complement strand
ATAGTGCGCCGTCGACGTCGTGGCGCAGGGTCCCGCACTCTTCACATTCTTCGCGTTCGCCGTCGCGCTCGACGCCGCCGACGTCGCGACGAGGGACGCGCCGACCAGGGCGGCGACGCCGAGGGTTCGGGAGATCTTTGACACGGGTCACGCTCGCTTGTGGGTCGTGGCGTCGTACTTCTCGCGCGACGCGTCTGGCTCTAGCGTAGGTTCTCGGCATTCGGTGCGGGCCCCACTCGGGGGCAGTGCGGCGCTTCTTCACCGATTCTTAAGAAACGACGTCGCGCGATCAGCGCAAGTCGTCCTGTAATCTCGCCAGCGCCCCCGCCCCCGGACAGAGCCGGGAGAAGGGCAGTTTGCTCAGCGCGACTTCGGGGGTGTGGTTCATCTCGTGCACGTCCTGGGGAGACTCGTTGACGTAGAGGAGTCCCGTAGCGATCTCGCCGCGCGCGTGGCGTTGACGGATGTACTCCTCCACGCCCTGGCGATCGTGGGGGTCGTAACCGTCGGGAACGCTACGAAAGCGCACCACCGAGCCGTCGTGCAGGGTGACCTCGCGCGCGTCGTCCTTGTGGTGGGGCATTGAGATCTCCTGTTGCCAGGGCACGAAGTCGGTCGCTATCTCCTTGACCTCGTGCTCCCGCGTGAAGCGGTAACTCTTGGTGGAACCCTCGTGGTCGTTGAAGGTGACGCACGGCGAGATGACGTCGAGCAGGGCCGTGCCCTTGTGCGCGATGGCCGCCTTGAGCAGGGGGACGAGTTGGGCCTTGTCGCCGGAGAAACTTCGTGCGAGAAACGTCGCGCCCATGGTGAGGCCCAACATGATCGGATCGATGGGGGCGATATCGTTGGACACCCCACGCTTGGAGCGGCTTCCGATGTCGGCCGACGCGGAGAATTGACCCTTGGTGAGGCCGTAGACCCCGTTGTTCTCGAGCACGTAGACCATGTCGACGTTGCGGCGAATGAGGTGCGAGAGGTGGCCAATGCCGATCGACAAGGAGTCCCCGTCCCCGGAGATGCCGATGTAGGTGAGTTCGCGATTCGCGGCGTTGGCCCCGGTCGCGATGGTGGCCATTCGACCGTGGGCGGAGTTGAAGCCGTGCGCGCCGCGTACGAAGTAGGTGGGCGTCTTCGAGGAGCAACCGATGCCCGAGAGCTTGGCGATCGTGTGCGGGGGCGTGGAGAGCTCGAAGAACGTCTGGGAGATCGCCGCGGTGACCGAATCGTGGCCGCAGCCCGCGCACAAGGTCGACATCGCACCCTCGTAGTCACGTACGGTGAGCCCCAGTTCGTTCCGGGGCAGGCCGGCCAGGGGGATGAGTGGTTTGGTGGGTGCGCTCACGGTCGCTCCTTGGTGGAGGTGACGCGGGGTGGGGTGACGATTGCGGTAACGGCGTCGACGACCTGGACGGCGCTCAGGGGAAAACCCCCGTAGTGCACGACGGGGTGCATCTTCGTGATGTCGAGCTGCGTCTCCACGGCGATCAGTGAGCGCAATTGCGCGTCACGGTTCTGCTCGACCACGAAACAGTGCTCGTGTTCCTCGACGAAGCGCCGGACGCTCTGGGCGAAGGGGAATCCCCGGACCCTAAGGAAATTCGCCGCGATGCCGAGGGTGGCCAGGTTCTCGATGGCCTCGCGCACCGCGAGGTCGCAACTGCCCACGGTCACGATTCCCACGCGCGCGCCCTCGCGGCGGACTTCGATCGGGGCGGGCAGGGCAGACGCGGCGGCGGCGTGCTTCTTCTTCAACCGGTCCACGACTTCTTGGTACTCGTCGGGGACCTCGGTGTACTTGCCGAACTTGTCGTGGCCCGAACCGCGGATGAAGTACGCGCCCTTGGGGTCCGAACCCGGGACCGTACGCGGCGTGACGAAGTCCTCGTCCTCGTCGGTGTAGCGAAAGAACTCGGCGATCTCGGACAGGTCGGTGTCATCGAGCAGTCGCCCTCGGTCCCACGTGTAGTCGTCGTCCCACGTCAGCTCCGGGACGACCCAGTCGTTCATTCCGATGTCCAGGTCCGAGAGGACGAAGACCGGGGTTTGGAAGTGTTCGGCGACGTCGAAGCTCTGCACCGCGAACTCGAAGCATTCGTGGGGATTGGCCGGGAACAACAAGATGTGCTTGGTGTCCCCGTGCGAGGCGTAGGCGCAGAGCAAGATGTCGGCCTGCTGGGTGCGCGTGGGCATCCCCGTCGAGGGTCCAGTGCGTTGGACGTCGAAGATGACGGCGGGGATCTCGGTGTAGTACGCCAGTCCGAGGAGTTCGCTCATCAGTGAGATCCCCGGGCCCGACGTGGACGTGAAGGAGCGCGCCCCGTTCCACGAGGCGCCGAGCACCATGCCGATGGCGGCGATCTCGTCCTCGGCCTGCAGGATCAGGTAGTTGTTCACCGTCGAGTCCGGCGAGCCCGCGACGGCGCCGTCGACGGGTTCGCGACGGTACTTCGCGCACAACGCGGTGAAGTTGTCCATCAGCGCCGTCGCCGGCGTGATGGGGTACCACGCGGCCACGGTCGCTCCGGCGTAGAGACAACCCAGGGCGCTCGCGGTGTTACCGTCGATGAGGATCGAGCGGCTCGTGCTCGCCAGGGGCGCCACGCGGAATTCGAGGGGACAGGTGAAGTTCTCTCGCGCGAAGTCGTACCCCAATCGCAGGGCCGTCTGGTTCGAGGTGAGCAACTTTTCGTTGCGCCCGTAGGACTCGTTGAGTAGCGTGGCGATCACCGCGAGATCGACGTCGAGCAGGGCCACCAGCGCCCCGGCGTAGGCCACGTTCTTCATCAGGACGCGCTCACGCGAGGTGGCGAAGTTCTCGAGGCACATCTTGGCCAGGGGCACGCCGAGGAACCCCACGTCCTCGCGCGCCAGGGAGGGCTCGAGTGGCCACGAGGAGTCGTAGAGCACGTAACCGCCGGGTGCCACTTCGGCGATGTCCTGGGCGTAGGTCTGGGAATTCATCGCCACCATGAGGTCGTAGTCGAGGGCTCGCGCGGTGAAGCCGGTGTGGTTGACGCGGATCTCGTACCACGTGGGCAGGCCCTGGATATTGGAGGGGAAGAGGTTCTTGCCCGAGACGGGGATGCCCATGCGAAAGATCGCCTGCATGAGCAGCGCGTTGGCGCTCGCCGAACCGGTGCCGTTGACGTTGGCGAGTTTGAGTGCGAAGTCGTTCACCCGCCCTGCGCGGGTGGGGTCCTCGCGCTGGTGGGGCAGGGTGGTGGTCATCGCCCGCTCCGGGTCAAGACGTCCGTCGCGCGCCTCAGGGTCTGGCCCAGGATGTCGAAGTTCGCGGCGTAGGGGATGTCGAGTTCGAACTTGGCCATGTCCCAGGCCGCCGTGGGGCAGCGTTGCGCGCAGAGTCCGCAGTGCACGCAGACGTTCTCGTCCTTGACCATGACGCGTCCGGTCTGGGGCAGCGGGGCCGAGACCCAGATGGCCTGGTCGAGGTTGGTCGCGGGCGCCGAGAGGCGCTGGCGAAGGTCGCCCTCCTCACCGTTGTCGGTGATGGTCAGACAACGCACCGGACAGATGTCGATACAGGCGTCGCACTCGATGCACAGGGGCGCCTCGAAGGCGGTCTGGACGTCGCAGTTGAGGCAGCGCTGCACTTCGTGGGCGGTCTGGGCGGCGTCGAAGCCCAACTCCACCTCCAGGTCGATCGCGGCGAAGCGTGCGCTCAGGGCGACGTGGTTCATCTGCTGGCGCGTCGAGGGGTTGTACTCGTTGTGGTAACTCCACTCGGTCATGCCCATCTTTTGACTCTCGAGGGTCATGGTGAGAGGTGCGCGTTCGTCGACGGGTCGACCCTGGCAGTAATTGTGCATCGAGATCGCGGCCCGGTGCGCGTGGGCCACGGCCCAGATGATGTTCTTGGGACCGAAGGCCGCGTCGCCGCCGAAGAACACGTTGGGCAACGTGGACTGGAGCGTCACCTCGTCGAGCACCGGTGTCTCCCACTGCCCGAAGTCGATGCCGAGGTCTCGTTCGATCCACTCGAAGGCGTTCTCCTGGCCGATGGCCAAGATCACGTCGTCGCAGGGGAGGATCACCGACTTAAGGACCGTGGCGTGTCGGGCGCCCTCGTCCCACTCGACCACGTCGAACGCCATCCCCACCAGCACGCCGTCCTCGATCACGAAGCGCGTGGGCGAGTGATTGACCACGATCTCGATGTTCTCCTCCTCGGCGTCGTCGAGTTCCCAAGGCGAGGCCTTGAAGTACTCGCGCGGCCGGCGCGCCATCACTTTGACGTCCCTCCCCCCGAGGCGCATCGACGTGCGACAACAATCCATGGCGGTGTTGCCCACGCCAATGATCAACACTCGTTCGCCGACCGAGTCCACGTGGCCGAAGGCGACGGACTTCAGCCACTCGATGCCGATGTGGATGTGACCGCTGGCGTCGTCGTGGCGTCCGGGCAGCTCGAGCTCCTTGCCCTTGGGGGCCCCCACACCGACGAAGACGGCGTCGTAGTCCTGGGTCAGGAGCTCGCGCATCGACTCGACCGGCGCGCCGTAGTGGACCACCGCGCCCATGTCGATGATGACTTGCGTTTCGGCGTCGAGGACCTCCGCCGGTAGCCGGAACTCGGGGATGTTCACCCTCATGAGTCCACCCGCGGTGTGGTACTTCTCGAGGATCGTCACGTCGTAGCCCAGGGGAATCAGGTCGTTGGCCACGGTCAACGAGGCTGGTCCCGCGCCGATGAGCGCGACGCGCTTGCCGTTCATCGCTGCCGGGGCGTGGGGCAGTGCGGCGGCGATGTCCCCCTTCAAGTCCGAGGCGACGCGCTTGAGCCGACAGATCGCGACGGGTTCGCCGTCGACGCGCGTTCGTCGGCACGCCGGTTCGCAGGGCCGGTCGCACACTCGACCCAGGATGCCGGGAAAGACGTTGGACTCGCGATTAAGGAGGTACGCCTCGTCGATTCGCCCCTGGGCGATCAGTCGGATGTAGCCCGGCACGTCGGTGTGGGCGGGACACGCCCACTGACAATCGACGACGCGATGGAAGTATTGGGGATCTCGATCATTCGTCGGTTCCACCGAATGCCCTCCCCAGGTACAGATGTCGTGGACCCGCGAACCCGTGGATTAGGGGACCCGTGTCACCTTATATCGCCGCGGTGGCGAGGGTCGACCCCCCGGCCACCCTCTCCGAGGTCGAGGGCATCACGGGGCGATGACCAGACCCGTCTGGTAGGCCAACACGACCAATTGCGTGCGGTCGCGCGCGTCGGTCTTGGTCAGAATGTGACTGACGTGGGTCTTGACGGTCGCCACACTCATGTGCAGCGAGGCGGCGATCTCGGCGTTGGAGAGTCCGCGAGCGATCGATCCCATGACCTCGCGTTCGCGTTCGGTCAGGTCCTCGAGGGCGCGCGTCGACGCGGGGGTGGTGCTGGGGCGTTTGGCGAACTCCTCGATCAAGCGCCGGGTCACGCTGGGCGCGAGCAGCGCCTCACCCGCCGCGACCACGCGTAGGGCGCTGAGCAATTCCTCGGGCGGGGTGTCCTTCAGGAGGAAACCACTGGCGCCCGCGCGCAGCGCCTCGAAGACGTATTCGTCGAGGTCGAAGGTGGTGAGCATCAGGATTCTCGTCGTGGGTACCGCCGCCGAGATGCGACGGGCCGCCTCGAGACCATCCATCACCGGCATGCGCACGTCGAGCATGACGACGTCGGGTTGGGTGGCGAGCACGACCTCGAGCGCTTCGAGACCGTTGCTCGCCTCGCCGACGACTTCGAGGTCGGCCGCCGAGTTGACCAGTACACCGAATCCGGCGCGCACCAGAGCCTGGTCGTCGGCGACGACGACGCGGATGCTCACGCGACCTCGCCGGCGCGCAGGCGTGCACAGACGAAGAATCCACCGTCCTCGAGCTGCCGTGTTTGGAGGGTGCCGCCGCAGGACCGCGCGCGTTCAGTCATGCCGACGATGCCGTGGCCGGACGCGACGCGACGCGATTCGACGGGCGAGGAACGACGCGGCGACGCGGCGAGCTCGACCGTGTCGTCAGCGAGGACCTCGGTCGACGAGGTCCGCCCCGAGGCCGCGCGTCCCGAGGCAGCGCGTCCCGGGGAGACACCGTTC